>JBBRJC010000325.1:0-5281 GCA_038220135.1 Bryobacterales bacterium
AACAATCGCCGGATCGGATCCCATCAGGTTGAAAAAACTAAACGGCGCCGCATTAAGTACGCCATCCGGACACAGCGTTGTCACCCACGCAATGGGCCGTGGCAGCACAACCGCCGATAGCAGCTTGTGGCGGTCACGCACTGGAATATTGGGGATATCGAATTCCATCTTAGATTCGATTGAACACTTCAACTGCCTTACTCAGCGCTTTGAATTGCTTGATGTATGGAACCATCTTCGTCTCTCTTTCGTCGATCTCAATCGAACGTTGCAGCACTTCTTTTGCACGTTCTGCGGGCACGCTCACCACACCATCTTCATCACCAACGATGATGTCACCCGGCTTGATCACCACACCGGCACACTCCACGGGTTCGTTATATTTCACGCCTGCAAAGCGGCTGATAGTTGACGAAGCAACAACGCTGCGGCCATAAACAGGCAACCCCATCGCCCGAATTTCCGCCAAGTCTCGCACGCCGCCATCCACTATCACTCCGGCCATTTGCCGCGCCACAGCTGCTGTGCTCATCAACCCACCAATGCCCGCCACATCAATACCATCCTTGATCACAATTACGCCCACATCGCCGGGCTTGGATTCATCAATCATCCGAGTGGAAAGCTTCGTGCTCAAAACGGGTGTCGAATTTTCCGGCGATGCTGGTTCCAGATAAACTGTGGTTGCCCGGCCCACAATTCGCCCCGGAGTTCGAGGCCGCATATCGTGAGCTAGAAATCCGCGCTTGCCCGTAATCTGATCCACGGCATCAGCAACTGAAGCTACGGTTGATTTTCGAAATCCAGCAATCAGCGGGTCTTCTTCAATTGTTCTTTTATCCGGCTGGCAGGCAATAATTCCCGCAAGAGAAACTACGGCGACGGAGGCTGCTAGTGTACGCATCATGGTCATGTGGATTATTCTAGCGGAATGAGAGCACGAGACATTTTTGTTCACGCACTTCTGCTTGCGCTGTTCGGTGTGTTTGTCCCCTACACCAAGGGAATCGAGTTTTTCGACATTCTGATTCTGGCGCCCTATGCCTGCCTCGGCTTCCTGTTTCTTTCCCCGATGGTGGTGGACGATGTGTTCAGCAACAACAAAGAAGTCACGCTAACCGGACTCGCCCGCGGCATTGCCTATGGTTGGGGCTCAGCCGTTGCGATGATCATTGTGGGGTTGATGACGGTGAACTTCAGCTTGCCGCGAAGAGTGTTGCCGCCAATTACGGTGCTGCTCAGCCTCGGCATATTGAGTCTGCTATTTTCCATTCTGGTTGCAGCAATAGCTGCGGCGGTAGCCCTGAAATCGCCAACACGTGCCAAGGCCAAGGGCCGCCTGCGCGTGGGATTCCTGCTGCTACTTTGCGCATTTTTCGGTGCCCCGCACCTGCTCAGCGAAGACGTATTGAACCAGTTACTTTCCCTCTCTGTCGCGGAAAAACTGGCGCGATTCACACTGTTTGCGGCCCCCATTCTGGCTATCGTGGGGGTGCTTGCAATCGTGGCAGTGGTGCGACGCGGTAAACTGGCTATTTCATGAAGATCACTGCTAAAGCACCTTGCCGCGTCGACCTTGCCGGCGGCACCCTCGATATTTGGCCGCTCTACCTCTATCATGCCAATGGCGTGACGGTGAACTTTGCGGTGAATCGCTACACCACCTGCACCGTCACCACGCGCACCGATAGCAAAATCATTTTGCGCTCGCTTGATCTTAAGAGTGAAGAAGTTTTCGAGTCGCTCAGCGATTTACAGTTGGCAACGAAGTATAAGCTGGCCCTGCCCGCCTATGTCGTGAAATTCTTCGCTCCGGAAACAGGCGTGGAAATTGAGACCCATTCTGAAGCTCCGGCAGGCGCAGGTATTTCCGGGTCATCGTCGCTAATGATCACCCTTTCCAGCGCGCTGAACAAACTGACCAAACGCGGCTATTCGCTTGAGCAGATTCGTGAAGTGGCGCAAAATATTGAAGCGCAAATTATCCGCGTCCCCACCGGCTGCCAGGATTATTACCCAGCCATGTATGGCGGCGTGAGCGCCATCGAATTGCGGGCCGACGGATTGCATCGCCGGGCACTGCCAGTTGATTTCGAGGAACTGAATCAACGCACCGTGCTTGCATACACGGGCGAGCCGCGCAATTCCGGCATCAATAATTGGGAAGTAACCAAGGCCCATATTGACGGGGATAAAAAGGTTTTCAAAAACTTCGCGCGCATTGCCGAAATTGCCGTCAATATGCGCAAGGCGCTGGAAGCTGGCGATTGGAATGAAACCGGCAGGCTGGTTCGCGAAGAATGGTCACACCGCCGCAAGAATGCTCCAGGCATTACCACACCATTGATTGATCGAATGATTGCGGCAACGCGCAAAGCGGGCGCGGTTGGCGCGAAGGTGTGCGGCGCAGGGGGCGGCGGCTGCGTATTTTTCCTGGTGGAAAAGGGTGCGAAAGATCGTGTTTCCGAAATAATCCAACGCGAGGGCGCTGAAGTTTTGCCAGTTGCTGTGGCACCTAAAGGCGTATCCGTAAAAGTTTCAGCATAGCTAAGTCATGGACGATACCAAGACTACAAAAATCGGCGCGCTTGTGCGAATGGGCGTATTTCTGTTCCTGGGGATTGTGAGTCAAATCCTGTTCTTTTGGCTTTTCCATCCGCTTGGGCTTTTGATTACTGCAGCGCTCGGAACATTTGCAGCCGCAGGCGTTACAACGGCCCTGACGTTGAGGATGTTCGAACGCAGTTCGCTATCGAGCATTGGATTGCGCTGGCATCCGGCAGCACTACGGCATGTGGGTCTTGGGCTGGCCATCGGTATTGGCAGTGCGCTTCTGGTTACAATTTTGCCGTTCTTGATGCGCATGGCGGAGTTTGTGCCCAAGGCTGACACCCCGTTCAACGCCCCAAGCCTGATTTTCGTTTCTTTGTTGCTGGTGTTTGGGGTGATGGGTGAAGAGATTCTGTTTCGCGGGTACGGATTTCAAATACTGGCCGGCACATTCGGACGCTATCAAGTCCTGCTTCCAGTTTCGGTGTTGTTCGCCGCTGCCCACGCAGCCAATGCCAATTCCTCTCCGCTGGCGCTTCTCAATACGTTTCTGTGGGGCGTTGCACTAGGCTACGCCTTTCTGCGCAGTGGCGATTTGTGGCTGCCAATCGGGGTCCACTTCGGATGGAATGTTACACTTCCTCTGGCTGGCGTAGAATTAAGCGGGTTTACAATGGGGTTGACCGGGTATTCACTGCACTGGAAAATCGGTGATCTGTGGAGCGGCGGGGCCTATGGACCGGAAGGCGGCCTGGTAACCTCGTTAGTAATTCCGGTTGTGTTTTTTGCTTTGTACCGCGCCCAGGTGGTGACGCAGAAGCCATACCTGATGCGCTTTGAAGAACAGGAGTAACACCCATGCGCCGCTTTGCGCTGCTCGCTTTGTCCTGCGTCCTCGTGCTGGAAGCTCAATCGAAAAAGAAGCTCTCTGACGAAGAGCGCATCGAAATCCTGCGCGGAATGACTGCCGAATACGCCACAGCAAAGGTGCTAATCCCAAGATCCCGCAAAGCGCTACCCATCGATTCTACAGGCAAATACGACAAGAGCATTTGGGATGATGCAATGAAAGAATTCGGCCCTGCCGCCCGTTCCGGGGAACAGGTGCAAGTGACGAAGATTTCGTTTGAAGACGATAAGGTGATTCTGGAATTGAACCATGGCTTGAAGACCGGCAAGAAGTGGTACGAGAAAGTGGAAGTAGGCATGGGCGGCAACACAGCCCCGGTTGGGCGTGCCGATCAGGTAGCTACGGCTGGAACATTGCTCGCGATCAAATTCCCCGATAAACTACATGATCTAGATTCGGCAAAAATCAAACAACTGTTGCGGCCGGTGCTCGATTTCGAAAAGCACTCGGTCACCGAAAACTATGTGGATCAGTTGCCAGAGCCGATAAAGAACGCCATCAAGGAAAAGCGCCCGATTGAGGGCATGGACCGCGAACAGGTCATGATGGCGTTGGGCAAGCCAATACGCAAGGAACGGCGCACGGTCGATGGAATTGATCTGGAAGACTGGATGTATGGCCGTGCCCCTGGAAAGATCACCTTCGTCACATTTACGGGCAAGACGGTAAGCAAGGTAAAAGATTCCTATGCTGGGCTGGGTGGGTCCACCGCAGCTGAGTTGCCGGTACAGTAGACTTCTGCAGAGATAAAATGGAAAACGCGAGAGACCCTCAATTGAGGATCTCTCGCGTCTTCCGAACAAATGCTATATAACTAGGTGCGGAAAGCGGCCTTAACCTTGTTGATCGCGTCCTGGTTGATTTTCACCTTGCCCGACTTGATCAGGTTTGAAACCAAACCGTCTTCAAACAAATCCTGACGAAGACGAGCCTTACGGGCTTTGATGCCGGACACGATTCCATCGCGCTCGCCTGCCAACTGAGTCATATCAGCAGCAGCCTGAGCAACCACTTTAGCCACAACCGACTGGCCCATTACCGTCACAGGTCCAATCACCGTGCCAATTGGCTTGGTGAAAGCGTCTGTAAAGTAGGTAGCCGAACCGAGACCTTCCACAGCACCATCGCGACGGAATTCTGGAGTGGTTTTCACTTCTGCCTTTACCAGCGCAGCCAGCTTCTTCATGTCGCCACCGGATGATGCAATTTGCCCTTGCACTTCCTTTATCTTTTCCATTGCCATGGATGTTGAACGATCAGCGGTCAGACGCTCCTTAATTTGTCCCTCAACCTCGCTTAGTTCGCTGGGGCGTGGTGGCGTAATACCAGTGAGAACCGCTATCGCCAACTTGTTACCCGGGGCAGGAATAATCGGAGTAACGCCGTTTTTGGCCAGTGTCATAATCGCCTCTTCCATTTCACGATTGACGCCAATTTCCTGCAGCGGATCGCCAGGGCCAACATTTTTCACCGGATAGTAATTGGCGCTAAATTTCGCAGCCAGTTGTGCACCTTGATCTGGGTTCTTAAGCAAAGCTGCGCGTAGTTGATCTGCGGCTAGCTGCAGCTTTTCCTGCAAACCATTCTTCTTCCGTTCCGCCAGCAATTGGGCCTTCACGTCGTCGAATGGACGAAGCCGGGCATCTTCTTTTTCCATCGTTTGAATAATATGAAAACCATATTCCGTTTTCACAACATCGGAAATTTCTTTCGGCTTCAAGGCGAAAGCAGCGCGTTCAAAATTTGCAACCGTCTGGCCCTTCACCATCCAGCCATACTCGCCGCCTTTGGAAGCGGAACCCGGATCTTCCGAATTCTTCT
>JBBRJC010000326.1:0-5277 GCA_038220135.1 Bryobacterales bacterium
TGCCGTATTCGCCCCATGTGTAAGCCCATATGCTGCTGATGCTCGGACCAGTCTGCACGTACTTACACCCGTCCAGACAAACCGTGGGAGTTAAGCTCGGCGGAAAGCCCTTACCTTTATTTAGACCAACAAAAACTCCCGTTGAAACAAGAATCAGAAATCCGACCACAAAGATCAGCGGTGCAAAGGGCAGCAACCTATCAACGATGGGCCGCTTTGTTTTTTCGTCGCCAGAAGTGGTTGGACTGCGTCCCAACAAAACACCAGCGCCTGTTATCAGCGCCCACATGCCTCCGGTGGCAATACCCAGCGCCACATTTTCATATAAAAAAATGCTGATAACCGGACCCAAAATGCAAACCGCGGCAAGCATGAACCCGCCCAAACCGAAGATGGACATCCAGGCACCGATGCGGCTCCACCACTCCCGGCGTTCATCAAATTGATGCCGTCCCGCCAATCCGATCATCAGCGCCACAAGTAGCGAATAAAGCAGAGTAACTAACTGCGGCAACAAAATCGGAATCAGAAATCTGCTCGGGGAAGTATGCAGCGGCGCAATCCTCGAAAGGATCCCTTCAATTATCCAAAGCCCGCCAGCCCCAGCGGCTGCGCAGAGTAATACCCGGATGAAAGCGAGTACCCTGTGCGATGATTCCCGTGTCATAAAATAGCCAATCAACAATCCCAGGCCAGTTCCCAGTAATAGAACAAACGACGTGTCGAGGTGATCTTTGCGAAGGTCGAAAACATGGATCATCGATGCAAGGCTAATCGCCGCAGCAGATCCAATTCCCAGCCATGAACCCAATGGTTTCTTGTTGCGCAATCCTGCCAAAGCCAACATAGTTCCCAAAATCAGAAATACGTGGCCACCGCCAACAGGCCAGTAGGCAAATCCCGCACCGGAATAGCGGGCCTGATAAATCCCCAGAAAGATCCACGGTCCCAACAAAACTCCCGCTAGAAACAGCACCAGCAAAATCAGATTCAGCAGTGTATTGCGGCCCCAAATAGCAATGATGAGCCATGTGTCGGCGCTAAAAAAGGAAAGATCCGGTGATAGAAACTTTCCATATCGCCGAAGCCAGCTGATCTGCGTGGCTTCGTTGAGTCGATTAGGATTTGAAGGAGGAGGAACAAGATCAGCTTCAACGGTCTTAATGTCATATCTGCTGATCCACGCACTAAGCCAGGAACCAATGTATCCACCGCCAGAAACGGTAGACAAATAATGCAGCCTGCTTAGCAGTTTCTTCCATGCAAGAAACTGAAGCACTCCAAGCGCGAAGGTGGCACTCCTGATGCCACCACCGGAAAGCGCCAAACCAAACAACTCATCTTTCGGCAGACCCTCGCGTTCCTTGGCAACCAATTCGGCAAAGTTCATAATCCCTCCGTGCCAGCCTAATCGCAGTTAAACCCCAGTGCCACCACCGGCAGCGGCAGCAGTTCCGCCAAAGTCATCGTCAATCCGCCCCAGTTCAGCCTTAGGATTGTTACGCGGAAACTTGAAACTGCCCTTATCGAATTGAACACTGCTATGAACCAGATCGGTATCATGAATTTTGCGCATCGGCCCAACCTCAAACTTATGGTCCGCTTGTGGATCACCCAATTTGCGGTCCATATTAACCTTGATGCCCTCAGCGGAAATCGGCAAACCCTCCCGAACCGCATTCGCATACATCCAATTCAATGCAATACAGTTCAGCGACCGGTTGTTGTTACTGCCACCTACATCGGAATGCACGCCTCTAAACCATACTTCAGTTAGCCGGTCTTTCTCGGTTGCGTCACCACCCCCGGTAAGTCGAGTCAATTGAAACGCCAGTCGATGCTCATCCAAAGCCATCGCATGGTAACAACGTTTCACATTCGGTGGAAAATGCAGATCATGTCCGGCATTGAATCGTGACCCAAGCACGCCAAATTCCCCAACAACATCAAACACGCCGATAAACCGGATCTCGAGCTCCGGGTGCTTTTTCTTCACTTCGTTAGCAAATGAAATGGCAAGCGCGGCCCCACGGCTAAAGCCAACAACATCGATCACCGTATCTCCGGCCGCCGTATTTCGTTCAAGCAGCGCAATTGCTTTCTTGATACGCTCATGGCCACCAATACCAAAAGCCTCAGCAACGCTCTTGCCGACAACTTCTTTTGCCATGGTCCCGATGCCTTTGATATAAGCGCTACCAAGAGGCGCATCGGGGTCGCTACCTTTTACCGCAGCATCATAGCCGCGGAAAAAGAAAAGCACATTACTGTCATGAAGATCTTCTGCTTTGTCTTCATTCCCTGTGCCATCAAATGCATAAAGAGCCATAATACAAACCTCCTAAACCAACGGCCTGAGCGGCAAAATTGAAACTACAATTGCGTAGCGTCAATAGTAACCGCAAAGTGACAAAGTCACCAAATAAAATTTGCCGTTGTTAGAATCTACTCCCGAATCCCTTCATTGTCAAAGGCAGAGATCCGAGGACGAGGCAGAGATCGGGGACGGGGGCGTTAATTAAAAAACGGGCTCCATTTGCGTTTTTGAACTCTTCGGGTTCTGCGGCATGGCGAAGGCTGGTTTCAAGTCCTGCGGGTGCCGATTGTGCATCGCCTACGCATTCAGTCCCATGAATTGCATTGACAGGTTGAATGCTTCAGACGACAGGTGTAACTCCCGACTCATCCGCGTGGACAAAAGTGCCCAGTTAAATTCAGACAAATTAAAGGCGTATTTGCAAATTGTCACGGGCTCGGCCATTTTTGGGCCAAGTAAGCAACTGATAAACTCACGTTTCAGATACTCCCACTCTCAGTGGCTGATTCCAATACCCACCCAAGCTGCTCACCAAGCATTACGGTCAGTAATGCTTCCATTCTTGAAACATCAACATTAGCCTTCATCGGCAGCATCCAAAGCCTCGTAGTAAGGCTGCCGGTTAAGCACAATCTGCTCAGGTATTGTGTTAATCCCAGGCAGCCGGTAACCAAGCTTGGCACACAAAATCAAATAGGAAACGGCCCTGCTCGTCCGTCCGTTTCCACCAGAAAAAGGATGGATCCAATTTAGATTCCACATCGCGAACGCCGCCAGGTGCAATGCTGATGATCGCCCCCAATTCCCGTTGACGTAGTCACACATCTCTTCAAGGTGTCCGCTAATTTCTGCGGCATCAGGCGGAACGTGTGTTGTACCCGCAATCAGTACTGGACGTGTCCTAAAATTGCCGCCACAAGTGTAAATGTCTCTAATAGCGAGACGCTGGAGCTTTTGCCAGCTTTGGATTCATCAACTAACCGGTAGACTTCGTCAAACTGAAGTAAGCCATTGCTGGCTTCCTTTAAAGCTCGTGCGAAGTAGGCTTACTATCTCGGCGTATGTCTGTCCGGCGCATTGTTAGATTGCAGATCTTCCGCTGCTTTGTCCACCATAGCCCGCGTGATCAATTCATTTTCAAAATGAGTATTTCCATATGCGAAGCTGCGGCGTTGGGCCTCTAGTTCAACAGCGCTAATTTGATACGTACGCGCGATTTCCAGATAGGCTTCCAATTTGCTTGACATGCTCCGATAGTCTCAAATTCTCTGGAATCAGTCAACGGAAACAATCGCGCTACGATTCGCCCATCCACCCAAGATCGGGGACGGGGGCGTTGATTAACACATGTAACATTAAACATTTCCACCCCCTCCCCAAATACGATCACAAGCAATTCCAACTTTTCCAACTTCCCCCTAACCCACTCCATCCACACCACTTCCGCCGCGCCCTCCACGCCCCCGCCCCTCAAAAATTAGGAAACCCTTCCGAATAATAGTTCAAGGAAGGAAAACCAGTGAAAAGCTCTACGCCCAAAATCACACACGCAACGCAGCTCGACCGCATGCTCCAGGTCGCCACCAGCGCCCCGCTCTCACTCTCCCAGCACATCCAACCCCACGCCCTGCTCCCAACCGGCAATTCCGTCCCACTATCCTCGGAAGCCTACTACACCTGGATCTCCTCAGCCCTCGCCGCAAAAGGCATCCGCCCATGTGCCTCGCAACTCGGTCACCTAATCCGCCAACTCAACGCCGAAGCAATGCTCACCTTGCGCGAAGAAACAATCAACCTCCGCATCGCCCATCCAGCCCCGGATACCTACACGCTCGACCTCGCCAATGCCTCGTCGGAAGTAATCAACATCTCCGCCGACGGATGGAAAGTAACCACCGATTTCGACACTCGATTCCACCGCCCAGACAACGCCATCTTCTTCCAACGCCCAGTCAAAGTAAGAACCAAACTCCACCAGGCGCTCGAAAACATCTTCCAACTGGACGAAGCAAAATCCAAGCAACTAAGCACTTGGTTAGTCAACGCCCTACTAACTCGCCGCATACCGCCCACACTGATCATCACCGGCAATTGCCGCCATGAAGCCGCCGCCAAAATCCGCAACTTTGTAGATCCGATGATGAGCCCGGTCCACGGCATACCCAACAGCAAGAAAGCCATGGGACGCCTCGCAATAACCAATCGCGTAATGGCATTCGGCATGTACAAAGCAATAACATCAACAAAAATCGAGCAATTGAACCAACTCCGCACCGGCATGATGGTCGAACTTAAGCAAGTAACAAGAAATAGCGACTTACTAACAGAGCTAATTCGCCGGCCAATCATCATAGCCGCCGAAGAAGCCCCGCAAATCCACGAAGGCCAAATCGAAATTGAAATTAACCACATAGCGCTGGTACAAATCAGTGAAATCCTGGCCGCGCTCTTAGATGCAGCAGTAAGTCAAATTCGCGAACTGCACGAGCATCAGGTACGCCAAGTGCATCTGGAACGCGCAGCTCCGGACATGCAAATGTCACCACTAACAACCGAAGGCGAACCTGAAGGCCCAGCCCCATAGCCAGCATGGGAAGCGCCCCCAACCCCACGGCGCAAGCAACGAAAACGAGTCGCGTAAGCTCTTTGACAACCGAATATTGAATAACCCGTTCGCGAATGACGGCCCCAACCCTGCGCGGGTCCACCCGGACCCGCGTTACAGGAAGATGAAGAAAATTTCGTACCTACTTTCCAATATCCCTTGCTAGAATGTGGTTAGAATTTGGCAAAGCAGACCAAACACTAGACGGTTCGATACGTATAGAAAAGAGGAGATTCAAAATGGATTTAATGGGTCAATTAGGAGAGTTGCTCGGGCAATACTCAGGAGCAAACGGAAATAATGCACCGGCTGAAGTAGAACAGGACTTCGACCAGATTGCAGATAACGTCCCATC
>JBBRJC010000327.1:0-5268 GCA_038220135.1 Bryobacterales bacterium
GAGATGTGACGGTATCCACCATATTTGCCGGACCGGCAAACTCGCCAGGCTCTCCCTCTGAAAGTTCAATGCAACAAGCGTGCTTAGCAAACTGCCCTTTTGGGGAAATGCCCACTCAATTCCGGTGATGGAGACCACCGCATTTTTAACCGTTTGGAGTTGATCGAGGAGCCCGCTAACCACTTGCTGTGATTCGCCGCCGACAGGCAATTCTATTTCAATGAATGGCGTTGCAGGTTCCAGTGCCGCCTTCAATCTGGCCACTACTTCACGGCGCGAGTCCATGGAATCCCACTCAAGACGGGCCAGGCTGCGATCATAATGCGTGCCCCAATATTTGAGCCGTTCCGTGACTTCGGCTATCGACCCTTCTTCCATTTAAGAGCTTCCACCAGGATCATTGGGCTTGAGACACCTAATGTTGTTCTTCATAATATCGACAACAATCGGATGCACTCCAAACCAACAGGTTCCATTGAATTCCTGCAAGGCACTGGCGCGTAACAACGCGTAAAGCACTGCGTTGGGTGTGTCGTGGCCATCTTCGTCATTATAAACTGCCAACAATTGCTTTGACTTTTCTTC
This sequence comes from Bryobacterales bacterium, assembly GCA_038220135.1. Taxonomy (GTDB): domain Bacteria; phylum Acidobacteriota; class Terriglobia; order Bryobacterales; family Bryobacteraceae; genus JANXSF01. Next base: position 586 of record JBBRJC010000327.1, read on the forward strand.
CGCCGAAATAGGCTTCAGATCAAAAGGACCGCTGCCCAGTCTCATGCGATAATCACGACGCATTTTGTTAATCGCTTTGGTCACATCCTCTTCTTCGACTTTCGCTTTTTCCCTTCGACGGGCGCTACCTCCTGCGTCCTGAGTTAATAAGAATAGATCGCGCAGATTTCCGCCCGAAGCTACAATGAGCCGATCCATTTGGCCTTCTGCTAAAAGTGTGGGTGATACTCGGGCCTCAAGCACCTGTTGCACGGCCTTTCTTCCCTCATAGTGAGGCGTATGATCCTGTTTAAAGATCGGCGTATCAAATAACATGTGCTTATCTAAAGGGAGCCTGGCGGCCTCATCTGAATAACCGAGCCAAATGGGAATAGTGACAAGCAAATTCACGCGGAGTGTTTGGAATATTGATCCATACTGAATGAACAATTCTTGTAGTTGTTGGGCGGAGATCCCCATTTTTTCGAGGTCTTCAACAATGAGTATCCATTCCTTCTTTTCTTTGTCAAACAGAGACTGGCTGCAGGCGTCGATCAGTTCATTGCAAGCTTCTGCCAATTCAGGGAGGCGGCGCAGACGGTGCTCGGTTACCTCGATTTTGCGCTCTACTCCGATTCTTAGGGCCGCTTTTGTTGACAAGAATACATTGAGCAATTTCCCCCACAGAGAATGCTCGCTCACTCCAACTCCGGCTTCGGCGCTAGCAGAAGCACTGCTCTGATCAATAGTCTTCACCTGCTCGTCGTTGAACAGAGCCTCAATCTTTGAAAACATGCCAGCCGACAAATGCGGACGTGCCCCATGTTTCTCCGCTTCCTCGATGATGCGAATCATCATCAGTTTCAAAACGTCGAACACTTTAAAACTGGCCGGGTTCAATTCCGTTGCCACGCTCAACCGCACACCAATTTGTTGATCCTTGACGCGTTCCAGAAGCCGAGAAATTTCAGTCGATTTCCCTACGCCGGCGTGCCCCATTAGAAATGCCCGATAGGGTACAGTCTGGTAGGATTGCTCCAATAAATCAGATAGAACCAGTACAGTGTCTTCGCCGCGTACGGCATTGATTTGCGGACGATAGAACTGCTTGAACTCCTCTGCGCTAATCAGTGGCTCGGGCCGCAATGTCTTGAATAGATCATTCAGATTCGTTGCCGGACCGTCGTTCATTAGAAGCATTCTATCCTCAGTCTAAACCAGTTGAAGCGATCAAACGAAAAATAGTGGAATTGTTCTAAAGCAAAATGGCGGAGCAGCCGCAGCTGCTTCCGCCATTTTGTATGGATCATGTTACTGGCACCAATCTAGAAGCTGATCTTCGCCCCCAACTGAATCTGCCGCGGTCCAACTGATGAATAGGTGAAGCCCTGAACCAGCGTGGTGACTCCAAACAGGCTGCTCGTCGCCGTAGTATTCGGAGCACCGAAGGTCGGTTGGTTTGTGGCATTGTTGGCGTCCATGCGCAATTCGAAGCTCCCTCGTTCCTTGATCTTGAATCGCTTGAAGAACGACAAGCTCACCTCAGGGACCGCACGATTGCGGAAGCCATTCCACTGCGGTACCGGCTGCGTGTTCAGCGTGAACGGCTTCTGAATCAGCCACGCTACAGGTTCATCAGCACTGGCGCAATTCTGGCGTGCATTGTTGTTCAGATTCAGCGTGCATGTGTTGAACCAGCGCGTGAAAGTGCGATTGGAAATCGTTGGATCGAGGCCTGTCGAGTAAGCCCCGCCAACATTCAGCAGCGACCCGGATATCCATTGGCTGTATCCCGAAACCTGCCAGCCGTTCAATGCCACTTTCGTCAGTTTGTTGCTGTTCTTAAATAGATTCTCTGTGTAAGTGAAGATCAGGTTGAAGGTGCGCGGCGGCAGTCCGCCATCACGCCTAATGAATTGGCCGGGAGCATCAATGCCATTATTCAAATAGCTGGCGTAAGTGCTGTTCCTTCCAAACGTGCCATTGAAGATAACCGAAAGGCCCTGCGATAGCCGCTTCTCGAAGAGGAAGATAACCGAGTTGTACTTGCTGGTACCAATAGACATGTTGGTTTCGTTGACTCCGGTGAACTGCGGAAAGGGCAGCAGCGATTGTTGAAGCGTTTGAGTTGCTCCATTGAGACCGGTGCCAGGCAGCAGGCCTGAAAATGGATTCGGCACGCTGGTGCCAGTGAGACTGGATCCATATTGCAGGTATTGTGCAGCAGTGACTGAGTTGCGGTTATAGGAAGTTGGCAGGTCGCGGCCAAAGCGTCCGTTATAGGAAACTTCGATCACCGAGCGGAAGGGTAACTGATACTGGACGCCTATCGAAACGGTGTGACTATAGGGCATCACGCGCGTTGGTGAAATGAAGGAAACGCCCTGCCCCACGTTGGTCAGCAAGCCCAGGGAACGGCCCGGGGGTGCGAGGATTCCGGTGGGGAACGGATTGGTGAGCATGCCGCAGGTGGCACCTGCGCAATTAGGTGTGGTGAGTGGCACAAAGCCAGCTGCCGATACTGAAGTTGCCGGCGCGGTTGCATAGCTGAAGCCTGTAGTGGGGGAAACGTCCGCGGTTGGCGCATAGGTAACCCCCCAGCCACCGCGAATCACCATTTTCTCCATCGTCTGATAAGCGAAGCCTGCGCGGGGTGCAAAGTTGTTGAGATCGCGCTTATAAGGTAACCGGTTGTTGCTGTTTACGAAGAGCAGACCGCCAGTAACAGCGGGGCCTGTGGCAGAGGCGATGCGAGAAACCGTCGACCGGTCGAACCCGCTCAGCGCGGCGTCATATCGGTCGGTAATGGGAGATTCATATTCCCAACGCATACCAAGGTTCAAGGTCAACTTCTTCACGATGCGCCAGTCATCCTGCACAAAGCCCGCATAGTAATGCTGCCCTTGCGCGGGAAATGAATTGAAGCTGCTGCTAACGGAACTGGGATAGCCCAGCAGGAAGGAAGCCATGGAATCCCCAGACTGTGCATTGGCGACCAATGGATTGGCCTGAGTAAACCCCGCCGACGCGTTCACAACGAACGCTGCAGGTGGGCTCGATTGATTGTTCATCAGGTTACGGAACTCGCCGCCAAACTTGAAGCTGTGTTTGCCCAGCGTCTTCGACAGCGTATCGCCTGCCACGAAGTTGTTGCTGAAGTTCAGCGTGTTGTTGCCGCCACCAAGCGTGAAGTAGTTGGCCACGGAAATCTGCGGGAAAGCAACGGTCTGAAGTTGTTTGACCAGTGCTGAAGGAAAGCCAAGCTTTGACGGATCATAGTCCAAAGCGTAGTAGCTGATTCCGAATACGTGACGGTTCCAGCTTGCCCGTGCGCTATTGATTAATGACGGCGAAATCACTGACGTTAGATTGATATTTGCTGCAATGTTGCCGCGGTAGTGAGAAAAGGAGTTGGAGGCATAGTCGGTATTCTGGGCTTGAAATGCGGGCAAACCCGCACCGCCGCCGTTGGTCTGGCCACGAAGGTCGCGCATTATCGTGACAAAAACCGTTTCTTTATCACTCAATTTGTGATCAAAACGGAATACATGGGAATTGAAAGGTTCGTGATCGTAATTGGGATAGACGCCTACGTTAGGCTGCGTCCTTGCCGCTATCTGGGTTGGTTGCAGATAGAACTTCGCGATATTTGCGGCAATCGGATTGACACGGGTTGGAGGAATTACGCTGCCTGGAAACGGTGTCCGCAGATAGCTGCCGTCAGGATTCTGCAAAGTTGTCAGGGGATCATAAATGGCGATTGCGGCACCACCAGTGCCTGAAACGAAGGTTCGGGAAAAATCGCCGCGCCGCTCCAGGTCGGTTGGCGAAGTGAGTGTATTTCCGGTCGGCCGGCTGTCACGATAAATGTCCTGGGCATAAGTGTAGAATGTTCTGTTCTTGCCGTTGTAAAGTTTGGGAATGGTGAAAGGACCATCAATTTCAATACCAGGTTCATTCATACGAAACGATGAATTGGGAGAGCGTGTTGCATTGGCCTCGAAAGTATTGGCGTTTAAGGCAGGGTTGCGGGTCAGCCAACTAATCGATCCGTGATGCTGATTGCTGCCGCTTTTGATCGAGAGGCTGATCACGCCGCCGCCGGTTCGCCCCATTTCTGCATCGTAGACGTTGGTAATAATTTTGACTTCGCCCACGGCGTCCGGTGGTGGCGAGATCGTGTTCGCAGCGCCTGTGCTTTCGCGGTAGGTATTGGGAGAACCATTTAAAAGCACTTCATTGTTTGTCCCACCCAGAATGCTGACGTTATTATCGCCTCCATCAAACGGCCTGACAGTAGTGCCTCCCGCAGAGCCGGCCGAATAACGGGCAAGTTGGAAAACATTCTTCGCATAGGTGGGTACGGCCTCCACCAGGCTCGAGCTGATCGTATTGCTTCTGGAGGAAGAGACGTTATCCAACAACGGGGCTTCAGCAGTGATGGATACAATTTCCGACGACATACCCAATTGAAGTTTGAAGTCCACCGCTTTTTTGTCGGAACTGCGAAGTTCCAGTTCGTTTTCCACCGCCACCTTGAAACCGGATGCAGTCACCGACACCGAATATTGGCCGGGGTTGATAGGTGGAGCTGTGTAAATGCCCGAACCATTGGTTTGGGTCCTGGTTACAACATTGGTTGCAAGGTTCTTGATCTCAAGCTTGGCTGCAGGTACGGCGGCGCCTGTCGGATCGGTAACCGTG
>JBBRJC010000328.1:0-5258 GCA_038220135.1 Bryobacterales bacterium
AGGATTTTGCATCCAAGGTGTTGTGAGGTGAAACCGGGCTTGCCTGTCCGGAGTGATCCCCATCGCAGGCCAAATATCCACAAGAGCTCGGGAAAGCGCTTCGTCCGCATTCATTTTCAGTGGAACCCATTCAATCACCAGGTTTCGACGTTGTGCAGCCAGGCCGATCACTTCGATCAGTATCCCTTTATACGGGGACTTGCTCAGATCGCTGTAAGGCGGATTTTGGTCAACACCGACACGCAAGACATTCGGCACCGGCTTGGTTGAGGTGCAGGAAACAGAAACGATGGTCAGGCAAAGACAAAGTAGCAGGGCAATGATACCTACGACGGAGTTAAGCAATCGGCCCTTGTTGGCTTTCACGCAGACCTTATCGACGCTTCAACCATTTTTTTTAGGATTAAACGGACAAATTAGCCATTTGCGGTTAGAGAGTAGTCAGATTGAGCCGAAGAGCAAGCTTCGCTATTACATCGTTTCAGTAATTTGTTAAAACAACAACCGCTCCCTTGCGGTAATGGATCGGCAAATAAGCTATGTGTTATCAGTAAGTTACTGAGCAGCGCGCACGCCCAGCGGTGTGACTGAAACGATACACTAGACCTACGACTGTCGTGAACGCGTAGTTTCTTCATCCGATTGGCGCGATACAAATCAAATCGTTTTCGGACTCAGGTGTTAGCGCAGAAGTGCTGATTCAAAGCGACTATATGGTACTTTCGGCAGTCAGCGGCCGCTGCCGGATTTCCATACAACCTCTCCCAGTCGGCAATACTTTGCCCGGATTCAGGCGGCAATGTGGATCAAACAGTTGCTTGAAGTTTCGAATCATGTCCAGCGTGTGCTCGCTAAACTGTTCGCCCATTAATTCCATTTTCTCCATACCAACGCCGTGCTCGCCGGTGATTGAACCGCCCACTTTAATGCAGTGGCGCAAAATCGCCTCGCCTGCCTGCTGTGCGCGTTGCAACTCCCCAGGCTTACGGGCATCGAACAGAATAATCGGGTGCATATTGCCATCAGCGGCGTGGAAAATATTGCTGATGGTGAGCGAATACTGCTCAGCTATTTTTGCAATCTCACGCAGTGTCCCGGCAATTTTGCCGCGCGGCACAACGCCGTCCTGAACATAGTAAAAAGGACTGACGCGGCCCACTGCCCCGAAGGCATTCTTGCGGCCCTTCCATAGCAGGTCACGCTCTTCCGCGCTCTTTGCAATACGTACTTCACGAGCCTTCGATGCCAGACAAACATCGCGAATCGCTTCCAACTGCTCTTCCACAGCCTCAGTCAACCCTTCCAGCTCGATCAGCAAAACTGCGGCGGCGTCCATCGGATACCCCGCATGTGTGGCCTCTTCCACCATCCTCAACATCACGCCGTCCAGCATTTCAACCGCCACAGGCAACATGGCACGGGCCGTAAATTCAGCCACCGTGTTGCCAGCATCGTCCGGAGAATCGTAAATGGCGAGCATCGTTTTCACTGTCTCAGGCGCCCGCATCAGACGAATAACCACTTTCGTCACCAGCGCCATTGTGCCTTCCGACCCCGTCAGCAATCCCACCAGATCGTAGCCCGGCATGTCTGCTTCCTTGCCACCCAACATGTGCAGTTCCCCGTTGGGCAATACCACTTCCATACCCAGCACGTGATTGGTTGTCACGCCATAGGCGAGGGTGTGCGGACCGCCGGCATTTTCCGCCACATTGCCACCAATTGTGCAAGCCCGTTGACTGGATGGATCAGGCGCATAAAAATATTTATTTCCGGCAACCGCAAGAGTAATGTCCAGATTCACAACGCCGGGTTCCACCACAGCGCGCTCATTGGGCAGATCGATTTCCAGAATGCGGTTCATCTTGGTAAAGCTAACCGTGATGCCACCCGCGCGAGGAATCGCACCACCGCTTAATCCCGTTCCCGCACCACGGCCAACAAAGGGCAAATTGAATTGGTTGGCGATTTTCACAATGCCCACCACATGCTCGCTTGATCGGGGAAACACCACAATTTCAGGACGATGCTTGTCCACACCGCCGTCATACTCATAAAGCACCAGATCGCTGTCCTGATCCAGCACATTCTGCTGGCCCAACAGGCTAATCAACTGTAATTTCGCAGCTGCTTCAATCATCGGCTCAACAACCCCTTCAACCGGTCATAAATAGGATCATTGACCCAGTTACGGTTCGAAATAATCTTTTCCAATACCTTGCCGTCAGGACTGATGATATACGTTTCCGGATACTTAAAAGTGCCGTAGGAGGAACTGACATTCGCCTCCCTATCAAGGGAAGTGTTGAAGGAGATGCGCGCGCGTTTCAGGAACTTCTTATAACTGGCTTCGTTCTTGTCAACCGAGATACCCAGCACCACCAAACCCTTCGATCCCAACTCTTTCTGCAGTTGGTTCAGCGAGGGAATTTCTTCCACACAAGGCTGGCACCAGGAAGCCCAAAAATTCAAGACTAAGATTTTGCCGCCAAAGTTTGCCCGCGTCAACGTTTTGCCTTCGTCGGTAGTCACGCTGAAGCTTGGGGCGGTGTCGCCAACTTCAACAAGCCGTTCCGTGAAGGCATCGTAGATTACCCATGTAAATCCTGCAAGCAAGACAATCAGGGCGAAGTTTGAAATTTTGTCGAAAGTGGAAGAAGGCATCTTTGTCCGGGGTCTCTTATAATTAGAACGTAATCTTGATTTTCGCACCTTCCGGTGAGGAGCCGCATCAAACAAGTTGACTATGATGTTAATCAGCCGCCGCGCGGAGTTCTCTGCCGCCCATATTTGCCGCAACCCAGCCCTCTCTGATGAGGAAAACACAGCCCTTTATGGCCTTGGAGCCAATCGAAACGGGCATGGCCACAATTTTGTTCTGGAAGTTACCTTAAGCGGCGACGTGGATCCCGTTACAGGCATGATCTACGATTTGAAAGATCTTAAAGACATCATGAACCAGGAAGTGGTTGAGCCGATGGACCATCGAAACCTCAATATGGAGGTGCCTCCATTCGACAAAGTGATCCCCACCACGGAAAATATTGCGGTGGAAATCTGGCGGCGTCTGGCGCTGCAATTCGCTAAAGGTCCGGCCAAGTTACATGCGATCAAGCTATATGAATCTGAGGATGTGTTTGTTGAATACAGCGGGGGTGCGTAATGATGCGCCTAACCCGTTCCTATACGTTTTCAGCATCTCATCGTTTGAACGTGCCCGAATACAGTGCAGAACAGAATCAGGCGTTATTCGGCAAGTGCAATAATCCGCACGGGCATGGCCACAACTATCAAGTGAAGGTCACCGTGGAAGGCCCTGTCGATTCTGAAACAGGGTTGGTGGTGAATCCGTACGTGCTCGACGAAATCGTAAGCAAGGAAGTGGTGGCCCACTTTGACCATAAGTACATTAACAAAGATGTGCCAGAGTTTCACACGCGTATGGCCTCAACGGAAGTAATCGGCGAAGTCATAGAAGAACGATTGTTGGCGGTGTGGCCGGCAAACTTCCCGAAACTTCGCGAAATTCAAATACAGGAAACAAAAAGAAACTCGTTTCGCTTCGTCACATCAGACTAGGCATGAGTTCTTCTGTGATGACCCAAATGGATATACCGCTTCAAGTCCGTAGCATGCTCACCAGTCTGGGGGAAGACCCGGATCGCGACGGCCTGATACAAACTCCTCATCGCTTTGAAAAAGCGATGCAATATCTCACCAGCGGCTATAAACAAAGTTTAGCCAAGCTGGTGAATGGTGCGTTGTTTGATGTTGATTACGACGAAATGGTGATCGTAAAAGACATTGAATTTTATAGTCTTTGCGAACACCACATGCTCCCATTTTTCGGCAAGGTTCACGTAGCCTATCTGCCGGACCGCAAGGTTATCGGGTTGAGCAAGATTCCACGCATCATCGACATGTTCGCCCGCCGCCTGCAGGTGCAGGAACGGCTAACGCACCAGATTGCCGAAGCCATTCAGGAAGTGACCAGCCCGAAAGGCGTCGGCGTAATTGTTGAGGCACGGCACTTTTGCATGATGATGCGCGGCGTGGAAAAGCAAAGCTCCAGCACTGTCACAAGCACCATGCTCGGCGGCTTCCGCACAAAAGAAACCAGGGCAGAATTTCTGTCCCTGGTAAATACTCCAAGCACGCGATAGCCCAGGTTGGTTACAATAATACCGATGGAGAACTATCGTAATTTCACGGTGACTGACGCGTTTGGGGCTGACTGGACGGTTGAATTTAAGTGGCAGCAAAATGCCATATCCATTCGCCATGCCGATGCGGTTGACGTGAAGTTTTTCGTAACCTCACTTGGCTTGAAGCAGGAGAAAGTGATTGCCCTGCCTCATCCACATTTGATCAAGCTGAGCGCCGAATTGGGCCGCGTGCTAAGCGATCCATGGTGCTGTAAAGTAGCGGCAACGCACTTGAAGAGTATGATTGAAAAGTCTGACGATATTGACCGCACCCTGATCACCATCAGCTACGAAGAAATGAAATCCGCCGCCATTTCTGCAGAACCTGCCGAAGTGGGAGCCCACTAATTCACACCTATTTCAAGCGGCCAAAATCGACTAGCCGCCCCTGCGCTTCACCCCGCAACCATACGTAAATCGGAGCACGCGGTGTGGGCGAAGGCCAGCTTAGCCCTACTTTCAAAGTCTGCAATTGTCCTGATCCGGCAGAAGTCGCCGGTACCGCATCTACAGTAATTCCGCGCGAACCGTCCCAGCCAGTTTTCTCAATCAACTCCAGATCCGCGCCGCGCAACACGCCCGCATAATTCCCATCCGGCAGCTTTTCATCGGTCATCGAAAAACTCTCAATCCGAGGCAACCGGATCACCTTTCCCAGCGCAACCGGGTCAGACGCCGCATCCCCTAACAGCACTGCCGAAAGCTGGCATCCCGACGGCCCCATCGCCCCAGGATCAAACGAAAGAAATAGTACCCCGGCCCCCACCATTTCCAACTTTGCTGAATCGCGCTTCTCTCCCGCTACCAGTTGTTTTGCTTCATATTGCTTGGCCCCGTCGGAACACTGCAAACGCAACGAAGGCTTGGAATCCACTATCTCCACTTTCAAATACGCGTTGACGAAGGAACCCGCAGGCAGCTCATCCGCCTTTACTGCGACGCCCAAATTCTCGGGCAACGAAACCTTGGCCGACACAATCTTCGGCTTCGGCCCACCCACTTGCAGCGCGGCAGCAATCGGCACTCCGCGCGCCACCCCGGGCAGCATCACAT
>JBBRJC010000329.1:0-5243 GCA_038220135.1 Bryobacterales bacterium
GGCCCAGTTTGCTCAGCATCAAGCCAGCCATTGAGGATTGACATCAGCCTCTGGCGAACCACTTCGGACCGCAGTACGCCGCCGTTGAATAGAACGTGCGTTGGTGCCGCCAACCCGCTGGCGGTGCGCCGAATTGAAACTTGCGACGGCTGCCGCAGAAACTTCGCCAAATGTTTGGGAATGGCCGGATCCGATGCGTAAGGCAGACCGACTTCCATCAGCCCCGCGCGACGAACGCGCTCCGGAAGCACATCGCTTGCAGTCTCCGGTAGAAACCCATCGCGAAGCACCTGATCAATGGTTTCGCGTTTCAAAGTGGTCTTGATCGTACTGCCGATAAGGCTGCTACCACGGCCGAGAATGGTGACAGGCTCTTCCGTTGCCGTTGCACCTTCAGCCAACAGTTTTTCCTTTGCGACGCGGCAACGTTGCCAGAGTGCATGCACCTGCATGGCATCCAACTTCTTGTTCGCTGCCGCCAATTCCTGTTCCACTGAGCGGGCGAGCGCGAGGTCTATATTGTCTCCACCCAGCAGGATATGCTCACCAACTGCTACACGTTCCAACTCGAGGGTGCCCTTGTTGTCGGTAACGGTGATCAGCGTAAAGTCGGTAGTTCCGCCACCAATGTCGGCAACCAGGATCAGATCTCCGGCCTGCACGCGGGTGCGCCAATCTTCGTGGCGTTCCAGCCAGGCATAAAAGGCGGCCTGAGGTTCTTCCAGTAAAACCACATCGCCAAAGCCGGCTATGCGGGCAGCTTCAAGCGTCAGTTCCCGCGCCACTGCGTCAAACGAAGCGGGTACCGTAATCAGAACATGTTGCTGGGCGATAGGCGCTTCGGGATGGGCAAACTCCCAGGCTTTGCGCATATGTTCCAGATAGCGGCGCGATGCATCAACCGGAGAAATGCGCTGAAACCCTTCCGGCGCATTCACTGGCAGCAATGCCGCGCTGCGATCAACACCCGCAAAACAGAGCCAGCTTTTGGCGGAAGTGACCAGGCGGCCGGGCACCTCAACGCCTCGTTTTTGGGCCAAAGTGCCGGTAACATCCACGGGGTTGCTATCCCAGGGAAGGGCTGTTGAACCAGGTGGAAAGTCCCCGTCCGAAGGCAAATAGAGCGCTGACGGCAGCAAAGGCTCCGCGCTTACTTCACTGGGGTTGATTAATTGCTGGACAGCAAAAAGCTCCACGCTGGCAGCGTCACCCTCGATGAGGAGAGTATAGGCGAGGCACGAGTTTGTCGTCCCCAGGTCGATTCCAACTACATACTGAGCGGACAATGTATAGTTACTCGATTTCGATTTCAGCTTGCGCCAGAACGCTCAAGTTCTGGCCACCGGGAATAGCCGGCAAATTGATTTTTTCGATCTTCCAGCCCTTGTGGCGCAGAGTGCCGGCGGTGGGTTTGCCTTTTGCCGGAACATTCCCCAGAAATTTGACTCCATCCTGGGCGAGCGCGCCTGCGGCTGATGCAGAGGTGTTTGTGCCTTCGACGCCATCAATTACCGGGGCCAATTGGAAGTAGCGTTTCAGTGCTGTAGCCGATTGTTCGTGGATGCCACGGACGGCACCGCCCACTTGATCGTCGGAATATGCCGCAATGTCTTCCATAAGGAAATCCACCAGGCGGGCATCGCGTTGCAGAATGCCCAGCAGTTGTTGCGCGCCATCGGAAGCCTTCACTTCCTTAACAGGCGCGGCAGGCTTAACCACGGTTGGCTTAACGTAGCCAAGCTCGCGGGCGTCATCTTCCGATAACTTTCCGCCAAAGAGAATACTGATGGCAGCAGAAAAACGTGACAAGTTGAGAAAACCCCCAAAAATACTAGGATACAACGTGCGAGAGGGGTTGGGTTGAATCCTGGCAGGATCTGCTGAAGCAATCTGCTGTCAGGTATATCGTTCAGTGCCGTAGTAGCACACCGCTTGCTGGCGCGCGTGGCTCGGTAGCTTGCTGCTGACGCGGAGAGTAAACACTACCGAGCTAGATGAGTGTTCTCTAAATTAGCGGACAACAAATTACTTGCCGAGCCGCCATGCGTGAGCATGCGGTTAGTTCGCTATCCGCATGCTCACGCATGGCGGCTCGGCTGTGGCCTTCATTGTATTGGAATTTAGAGAACGCTCATCTAGCACACCGCTTGCTTGCGCGCGTGGCTCGGTAGCTTGCTCTTAATAGTCCAAAAAATATCCCCACATCCGGAAACTTTCCTACACAATTCGGTGTCCATATTAGCAATGGGGCCTGAGGGCTGGCAGTCGCACGGTGCGGCATGATAGGGTGAAACGAGGGTATCGTTGTGTCGGATACAACCATTGGCCTTTACATCGAAACGGGTTTGGCGAACGGCGAAGCGACAGATGTTGCAACGGCGGACCAACTGCTGGTCGTCGATTTGCAAGCTGGCGTTGAAGCCGCTTACGAAGTCCTAATCAGCCGGTTTTCGCAGCCGGTTTTCAACCTGGTATTCCGCCTTCTCGCGGATCCCAGCGAAGCCAACGATGTGGTGCAGGACGTGTTCCTCAAAATTTTCCGCAACATTGGCAAATTTCGTGGTGATTGCAGCCTGAAAACCTGGGTCTACCGCATTGCCGTTAACGAGGCTCACAACCATCGCCGCTGGTTCAGCCGGCACCGGAAACAGGAAGTTGGTCTGGACGTTGAGGATGAATCGACACCCTGCTATTCCGATCAGCTTGCCGACCCCCGCGATACACCTTTTGAAGTGGCACTGAGCCATGAACAGAAACAGAGGATAGAAGAAGCGCTTGGCCATTTGAAGCCGATTTTTAAGGCGGCCGTTGTGCTTCGTGACATGGAAGGGTTGAGCTACGAAGAGATTTCAGGGATTATGCAAGTTTCCCTGGGCACCGTTAAATCGCGCATTTTGCGGGGCCGTGAAGGGTTGAAGAAAATCTTACTTGCCGACGAACAGGCCGGGACGCAGAAATCGTACTTTTGCCCGGCAGAGACAGTTAGAAGCTAGGGTCGGATCAACCATGAGAAATAATCAGGATTTTGACTCAAATCGCGAAGTGAAGAACAAGGAAGTTGATGTTCAGCAGTTGCTGCAGGCTATGCCCAAGCTAGCGATGCCCGAACATTTACGCACGAATCTGCGTGTAATTGCCTCGCGCGAACGTGCCCGCCACATCGCTCACAAAACCGCCACTGCAACTTTGAAAACCTGGGCTGCCTCGTTGTCGCTGATGTTCGACAACATGATGCGTCCCTTTGCGCTGCCCTTTGTCGGTGGTATTTCTTCCGCTGTTGTACTGTTTGGAATTTTGTATCCAACGCTGGCACCTGGCTTTCATCACACAGAGGATCCGGCCCCCAACTGGTATGAAGAAGCCGCAGTAAGTCAGCTAACTCCGTTTGGTGTTTCCGGCTCTGGAAAGCTGCCAGTAATGACACTGGTGCTGGACGTGACGGTGGATGAACAAGGCCGCATGATCGGCTATACAGTTCCCACCGAAGTCAAGCCGCTATTGCTCGACCCGGTATTGCGCCGGTCAATCGAGAATAATTTGCTATTCACTCGATTTAAGCCAGCCAACTTTTTTGGCGCACCCACTACGGGCAAATTGCGCATCACCATTCAGCACAGCCAGCTGGACGTGAAGGGTTAACGGCTCTGGGTCAACCGCTTGGTCAACACTTTCTGCGCAGCGCGCCCATCCTTGAGCGCATTGCGAAGTCCGTTGCCCGCTCACCTGTCGAACAGATTGTAGAAATCGGCCCTGGTCAAGGTGCGCTTACCGCAATTCTTGTCGAACGGGCCAAACGCGTCGTGGCTGTAGAAATCGATCCTGCCATGATTGCAGCGCTGGCCGAACGGTTTCCCGATCAGGAAAATCTGCTGGTTCACGAAGGCGATGTATTGCAGACAGATCTCGCGCAGTGGGGTCCGGCGGTGCTTGCAGGCAACATTCCCTACTACATCACATCTCCAATTCTGGACCGTATTTTCGCCGCCCGCCATGCCATCACCGAAGCGACGATCCTGATCCAAAAAGAAGTAGCGCAGCGCCTGGTTGCCCAACCGGGCACGCGCGATTATGGGCTGCTGTCGGTTAAAACCCAGCTCTTCGCCGATGCCAAATATTTGTTCGGCGTTCCCCCCGGAGCTTTTCGTCCACCCCCAAAAGTCGATTCCGCGGTAGTGCATCTCACCATGAAACCTGGCGCTGACCGCGAAGAATTCCTGCAATTTGCCTCTCGTTGCTTTTCGCAAAAGCGCAAAACCCTGCGTAATAATCTGGCCGGTTTCTATGGCAAAGAGAAAATTGAAGCACAGCCCGAGTCCGGTCTGCGTGCCGAACAAATGAGCATCGCTCAATTGGAAAATCTTTTTCAGCGTCTCACATAATTTCCTGATCCTTTTTTTGAAGTTCTTCCGCGGTATTGAGTGACGGCAAATCACTCAATGGATAATTTCAATGAACAAGAATCTTTCAAACACCTGGCTGCGCATCGCCGCCGCCGCTTCTTTTCTGCTGGTCCCAGCCATGGCCAAGGCCAGTTGCACCTATTCCGTCTCCACTCCCAGCGTGGCCATGCCTCACGCTGGCGGAACATTTTCGGTACAGGTGAATACACAACCGAATTGTAGTTGGTCCGTCGGGGCCGGCGCGGGATGGATATCAGTTCTGGCAGGCCGCACCGGTAAAGGCAGTGGGGTGATCACGGTCCTAACAACTCCCGCAGCCGTAGCACGGTAATCAGCGGTACTGCCAACGTACTGCCCTCTTCCGACGGCACCATCGGCGGCCGAAGCGGCGGTGGGATTTACCGTGCCTTCGCCATCTCATTATTGGAGTATTAACTGCTTGCCGTAACGAACAAGGACCACGCCATGACTATCCTCTCCATGCTACTTTTAATCACCCTCGTTGCACCGTCAAAAAGCATCCATGCCTACGTCGTAACCCGCGCAACCACGGTGCATGACAAAGCAATGCTTTCCGGCCGTTTGGTTGAAATGAAGGCCGCCAATTTGAAATGGATCGAGAGTTCCAGCGTGGTCCAAGTTGAGATTCCTGGCGACGCCATTGACCGCATCAAGGCCGATAAAGATTTAGTGCTGGTCATGAATTCTGAGGAGGCGCCGTCGGTGAGTGTCGCCTCGATACCAATCGAGCAAATCCCTTTGGTGCAGCCAATGACGATGCCACCGCCGGCCAACGCTTGTTCGTTTCCACAACCGCAGCAGCAGGGTTTGGGGCTTGGCTCC
>JBBRJC010000330.1:0-5231 GCA_038220135.1 Bryobacterales bacterium
AATATTTTTTTGCCCGCGATTACTCCACCAACATGTCCAATTTGTGGGCCACTGCCTGGCGCGGAAATGTCTCGTTGGGGATTCGGCAATTGCCCGATGACAACTCGCCATACTATCCCTGGATGAACGCCCCGCCGCGCACGGAACAGCGCATGAGCCTGTTCCTGCTGTTGAATGATCGCGACCCGGCCACGTTGCTTACCGACGTGCTGCGCTACACCAATAACGACCAGTATCCGAAGCTGGCCGGCTTCAAAACCGTCGCCCCACATTGGCATTACGCCTACACTGTGCAGGCGGTGGCTAACAAGCCAGGCTGGGTTCCGCCCTTCAAACCGGTGCTGAAACAGATGGGTGTTGATGCTGCGGTGATCATGGATTTCCACGGCGACGGCCACCCGGCTGATACCACCGCCTTGCGGCTGGAAGAACTGGATCAGTTTTACAAAGCCTGTCGCGCGCAATCGGACGCCGGCTTTCTGCTGATTCCCGGTGAAGAAGCCAATGTGTATTTCGGGGGCCATTGGAGCATCATGTTTCCCAAGCCCGTTTATTGGCACATGAAGGCGCTCGAAGGCAGACCGATGAAGGACGTCGATCCTAAATATGGCACCGTTTATCACATCAAAGATGCCGCGCAATTGCTGGAAATGATGCGCGATGAAAAAGGCTGGGCCTACCAGACACACCCGCGAACTAAAGGCTCCACAGGCTTTCCAGACAACATTCGCAACACCGCGCATTTCCGCGATCCACGTTACTTCGGCGTTGGATGGAAGCAGATGCCATCAGATCTGTCGTCGCCTCGGCTGGGCGAGCGTTCCCTTAAATTGATTGACGATATCAGCAATTGGGGCGAGCACAAAATCATGCTCGGCGAAGTGGATATTTTCCAGATTGACCACACTCATGAACTCTACGCTCACATGAATATCAACTATGTGCGCATGCCGAAATTGCCGCAGTTTGATCAATACAGCGATCTGCTGGAACCCTTGGCAAAAGGGGATTCGTTTATTTCAACCGGTGAGGTACTGCTGCCTGAAGTGAAAATTACGGCCGGTCCTTCAGGGCAAATTCAAGTCAGTGCAAAGGTCACACATACCTTCGCTTTGGAAATGGCAGAAGTAGTTTATGGAGACGGTATTACCGTCGAACGGCATATCGTTCCCATGCTGAAAACCAGCGAATTTGCTACCGAGGATTTCAACTGGAGCATCCCTGGTAAG
This sequence comes from Bryobacterales bacterium, assembly GCA_038220135.1. GTDB lineage: Bacteria > Acidobacteriota > Terriglobia > Bryobacterales > Bryobacteraceae > JANXSF01. The sequence goes on from JBBRJC010000330.1 coordinate 1,230, forward strand.
CAATGGAAATGGGCTCGCTTTGCCGTTTGGGATGTGGCCGGCAACGGCGCGATGATTAATCCAGTTTGGCGCTGACCACCACAATCTGCAGCGCATCCTGCGGCGTGGCAGGAACGGGCTGAGTGCCTTCAATCGTGATGTGTTCGGCTGGCTCGACGGCTGCGCCTGAAAGCACAAATACAGCAGTGGAACCATCAGGGGTGAACATCATCTTGCCGTTAGTTGAAACCGCGCGGCCGGTAACGGTAACCCGTGCGTCGCGCGGATTAAATCCAACGGCCTTAATATCGTCTCGAACGCGGTCGATTTGAACCTTATTCCCGGCAGCCAACTTCACTGTAACCAGACTCTTTTCTGGCAGCACCGCAACTGTTTCCACGCCACGCAGCCGCTGCAGTTTGGCGCTCAGCCCGGTCACACAGGAAATGCAATCCATGCCTGTTACGGTCATTTCAATTACTCGAAACTCCGCACACAAACTAATAGCGGCCAGTAGGAAACACAGTAGGAATCGCACGCTTAAATTTTGCCACAACTGAAGGCAGCTGCGGGTTACTTGCCGCCCGTTAGCGCCTTCAATGCGTCAGCGCGGCGTGCCGCTTCCGGATCCTGCGCCGCTGACCCTGCATTAGCCAAACCCAAGGCCTTCAAAGCATCACTGCGCTTTTTAGCCACATCCTCCGCCTTCTGAACTTCTGCACGATCCACTTTGGGTTCTTCCAGCGCTTTAGTCGGCGATGGCTTTGCTTCCATCGGGCCTTGCATCTTCGCCGGCGTAGCCGTTAAATCTGGGCGGTCCCACAGGAAGAATTTCATTTCGCGACTGCCGTTGCTTGAACCTGCTCCGCGTGATGCCGCTGAAGATTTCACCTGATTGGTGATGAACCAGGCGCCAAGGAAACCAGCAATCACCGCCGCACAAACCGTAATCCAAACCTTGCCTCGCGTATGCGTGGCAACACTTGCGCTAATGATTGGCGTGTTCTCTCGAATCGACGCCTCCACTTCATGCGACCAAAATATCTGCACATCCTCAGCCGGTACTCCGCGCTCGATCTGATCAAACAGGCGCGAAGCGGCAAGATACAGATAGTGATCCTTTTCAGCCGATGTGGGGTCAGTCAAAATATCGGGAAATAAGCTTTCCGGTGTCACAATGACGCTGCCCCAAGGTGCAAAAGTGGAGCGCGAAGTTAACCGCGCCAGCCCGAACCCAGCCACCGAATGTGTGGCACTAATCATTGTTGATTGCGTCAGATTTTCCCAGCCCGTTTCCGCGCCAGCCTGATTCCGCATTAGCCAGCACAGCAGTGGAATCTGCTCTCTGCATCGTTCAATGATTGCGGGATTCACCAATGCATCTAAACTATTCGTGTTTGCAAATTCCAAATAAAGCGCAATCTTACCCTGGCTGCGAACTTTGTAATAGAGGCACACCACGCCCTCTGTTTCCTGGCTTGCCTTAGCCAGTGCATCCCGCAATTCACTCAACAGATAATCGCGGCTGCGCATCATCTGTGGCCATTGCGCGATCACCGCCAGACGCAACTCATCCAGTTCCGCCCGGTAACGGGTTTGACCCACCGTCATGCCCACCTGAATCAGCTTGCCCGGTGCCCGAAGAAAACTCAATCCGTTCTTGTTCATGTAAGTCCTAATTTAATACCGGCTTGAAATTCACTTCAACTAACGTGGACGAAGAAACAGACTTGCCATCCAACTTGGCCGGGTTGTACTTCCATCGACGGATCGACTCTTCCGCAGCTGCCGCAAGCACGGGATGGCCGGAAACCGTCTTCACCTTGCTAACCAAACCCCTTTCGTCAATGAAAACTTCACACCGCACACTGCCGGCGATTTTCTCTTTGCGGGCAAGCAGCGGATAATTCAATTCTTCGCGCTTCAGCAGCGTTGCCTGTTCAATGCTTTTCGCCTTTGGCACACTATTGGTCACTGGCACAGCGGCCAATGGCGCAGGAATTGCCGCCGCTTGCTGCACTGGCTGCTGCGGCTTTACTTCCTGCACAACCACCGCGGCCGGTTGCTTTAGTATCAGTACACCCAGAAGACTGCGATTCCCACCCGCGTTCTCTACACTCTTTGCGGTGTCGCCTGTTACGGAGAACGAAATTCCCCGCTTTTCAACTACCTGTTCGAGAATCGCCGGCGCGACGCCAGTCTTCAAATGATTGGTCAGTTCCTCCTGCGTTAGAGGGCCGCCATTGGACAACTGCAATACCTTCGCTGCTTCCAACTCCGCAGCAGTTGGCTTCGGTGGCTCCGGCATGTGGTAATTCGCAACAATCGCATCGACTACGGTGCGCTCTAAACCGGATTTCAATAATCCGTCTCTCTCCTCATCGGAGAGTCGGAAATCCACTCCCATCGAACTGATAAGTCCCGATAACTCCTGACTGGATAAACCTCCAATTTGGACGGCTTTCATCAGGCCGTCTTTGGATATCGGCTTCGGTGCTGTGGTTTGCGCACTGACTATCGTGCCGAACACGACCAGCAGAAGCACTGAAATGGGTGCTTGAATGGACAGTTTAAGTTGCAGTTTTGTAGTTTTCATACTTTGATACCACTTTGGCTATGAATGAACTATAAGGCAGATTTGGACCCGCATCAATCGAGCATTTCACCGTATTACCATGGCTTCTCAGTGCCTATGCTAAGGCTGTCTAAGAGCCGTGCCCTACTTGCGTGATACTATTTCTCCAACATGTATAGAACTCCGCTACTTGTAGTCCTACTTCAAGCGATTGCCTTCTCTCAATCAGCCTTTCATCTGCAACCCAATGACGTTGTTGTCTTTTATGGAGACAGCATCACTGACCAAAGAATGTATACCGTGCTGGTGGAAACTTTTGTCCGGACAAGGTTCCCTCAATCGAACGTTAAGTTTGTTCATTCCGGCTGGGGAGGGGATAGGGTAACAGGAGGTGTGGGAGGCACGATCGATGAGCGTCTCAATCGCGATGTCTTCCGCTACAAGCCCACAGTGATGACGATTATGCTCGGCATGAACGATGGCCGTTACCGTGCTTTCGATCAGTCAATTTTCGATACATACGCCCGCGGCTATGAACATATTGTCGACATGATAAAGCGCCAGGCACCCCAGGCGCGCTTGACCTACATTCAGCCCTCGCCCTTCGACGACACTACATATGAACCGCGCTTTGCCGGTGGCTACAATGCCGTTCTGCTTCGCTACAGCGACTTTCTAAAGACCCTGGCTACGGCAAATAACGCCACGCTCGCCGACCTCAACACGCCCGTCGTTGCCATGCTTGCCCGCGCCAGGGCCATTGACCCGACCGAGGCGCAGAAGATCATCCCCGATCGCGTTCATCCCGGCTGGGGCGGCCATCTGATCATGGCTGAAGCGTTGCTGAAAAGTTGGAATGCCCCCGCCCTGGTCACGGGTGTCGATATCGATGCCGAAGCAGGCCGCGTGACGACTGCCCGGAAAACTGCAGTCACAAGCTTTACAGCCGACGACCAAGGCTTGCGCTGGATTCAGAAAGATGAAGCGCTGCCCATGCCGTTGCCGACCCCAGCAACGTTGCCCGGTCTGGCTCTGGCTGTGAAATCGTCCGATTTCTACCAGGCATTAAATCAACAAACCCTGCGCGTGCGCGGTGCCAAAGCTGCTAAGTATTTATTAAAAATTAACGGATCCACCATCGGCGAATTCACCGCCGCCCAGCTCAACGAAGGCGTGAACCTTGCCACACTGGAAACTCCGATGCTCAAGCAGGCGCGCGAAGTGCACGCGCTGACCATCAAGAGAACCAACGTCCACAATCTGCGCTGGCGGAATCTGGAAACAATACTTGGACAGGAAAACCTGGGTAGCCTCGCATCCACCATGGAAAATTTGAATGAACTGCGCGATGAACTTGAGGCCCGTCAAAAAGCCGCAGCAATTCCCGTAACGACGACTTACTCACTGGTGGCACAATAAACCGATGAATATATCTAGACGTACCTTTA
>JBBRJC010000331.1:0-5225 GCA_038220135.1 Bryobacterales bacterium
CACAAACTATGCCCGATCCACCAGCGAAACGAAGCCAATCTTCATGCAGCGAAGTTGAAAAAACAAACCCAATGGCTTGCGTGGCGAACCAGCAGGATTTTGAATCACTCCCCCACCTGACCTCGAAAAGCCCAGGCAAACGCTTGCCAGAATCGATTGATTAAGGCTTTCCGGCCATCTGCTACATTCGCCCGGATCCACCAGCAAAACGAAGCCAATCTTCATGCAGCGAAGTTGAAAAAACAAACCCAATGGTTTGAATGGCGAACCAGTAGAATTTGAATCACTGCCCCACCTGACCTCGATATGACCTGGCCACCGCTTGCCAGATTCGGTCGATTAGGGCTTACCGGCCATCTGCTACATTCGCCCCGATCCACCAGCAAAACGAAGCCAGTCATCATGCAACGAACCTGAAAAAACAAACCCAATGGCTTTCATGATAAACCTGCAAAGTTTGATTCACTGGCACTTTTGACCTCGATTTACCCTGTTTTCATGCGCTTGCCAGAATCGATCGGGTAGCGCTTCTCCACCATCTGCTACTTTTAGGTTATTGAGCCACCGTGAGCGTATCACCTGTCTTGTGGTCCGAAATTTGAAAGCGCAGAAATTCGTGGACGGCCTTCAACGCCTCCTTGTTCGTCGTTTTAATCTGAACCGTCCCGCCCAGTTTGGTGGCAGCGAAATCATACTTCACCTCGCCTTTAAGCTTTTCGAGGGTGGCCACGCCCGGGGGATTCTTGCCATGAATCAGCATCGGAGCCTGAAAGTCGCCAGCGGAAAACTTGCTTGCGATGTGCGTCAGATGCATCCGAATCTGATCCTGGCTCGCTTTGTCTTTGCTGTCCCGGGCATCAACTTCGATCGCTCCGCCGTGCTCGTAAAGCCGGAAGTGATGGACGGTTTTTTCGTGTGAGAAGCCCATTACCTGATCGCCGCGCTTGTTCACTTCAGCATGGTGATCATGAGTCTGAGAAATTGCGGCAGTTGCCAGCATGACCGTTAGCACGAGGTATTTCATGATTTGATTCCTTTATTCAATTTCGGTAAAGGCGGCTTCAGCCGCAGCGACCCCAATAGGTTCGCCCTCGAACCATCTGGAGTTGTTGACAGCTTCTGCTCCCAATCGGCAAGCACGTCTCGAAGTTGCGCACGGCCTTCGATCAATTGCTCAATTTGCTGATCCAACGCAGTGACTTTTTCGACCAGCAGCGCCCTCACTTTTTGACAAGGCGCACCACCCCTATCGCGTACTCGCAGAATGCCGTTTAGCTCTCGAAGAGAGAAACCCAGCGCCAGCGACCTGCGGATCAGGTTTATTCGCTCGATCGCAGCAGCCGAATAGAGTCTATAGCCCGCTGCCGTGCGGCCGATATTGGAAAGCAAACCAAGCTTTTCATAGTGCCGCAAGGTGTCAGTGCTGGTTCCGGTTCGCTTCGCCGCCTCACCCGACGAAAGAGGCTTCCGGACAATATCGGGCGGCTGCATGAATTCAGTATCAACCCTGGAACCGTTCCATAGTCAAGCGCCAATTGCGATCTATTTGGGCAGATCGTAAAACTCGTACTTATAGGTCCACTTATGTTCTTTGCCCGGCTCGACGTTGATTTCGATGTAAGGCTCCGGAGAAAATACCGTTTTGATCGACCAGTAAACCAGCTTTTCCAGCGGCTGGTCGCCAGTGATGTGCACGCCTGCTCCGGCCTTCTGGTTTTCCATGCGGATGTCGTAATCGGCACTGGTTTTGCCAAAGCCAGCAAACTCGGCGTACGTGCTTTGGCCTGTTTCCAGGTTGGTATTGTAGCGGATCTCTTTCCCCTTCGCTTCAGCAAACGTGTTGGCGAATGGACGAGTTGCCTTCAGCTCGAAGGGCACTTTGGTTACCGTTGCAGTGCCTGTAGGCTGGCCATCCAGCATAAAGAAATTGTGGTTATACTGCGAAGTTTGAATTCGCTTTGTCCCGGTATTCTTCAGCGTATGCTCAATGATTAGAATCGGCTTGGCATCGTGAAGCCGTATCGACTTGGTATAGACGTAGGCGTAACCTTTTTTGTCGGTCAGCGTGTGGGTGAAGCTGATGCGGTTTTTTGCCCGGCGTACTTTCCAAGTGCCTGGGTCAACAATAGGGTAGTAGGAGAACGCATTGAACTGCTTGTTGTCCTCACGCCGTACTACGCCCACGCCTATGCGAATGAACGTATCGCCAGGTTTGGCGTCGTCCCAACCCAGGCCTGCGCCATTGGTTTTGAACTCTTCCACCGGCCCCATGATTGCGTCGTGCAGCTTTGGGTCGTACTTGGGGAACCATTGGCCGAAGTATTCATGATTGGCAGTGCGTAGACTATAAATCACGCCTGACCAATCGAAGCGAGTGCCACGGTAATAGCCGTTTACCGGATCGGGCAAGTAGAATTTTGCAGTAACAGTGCGGTTACCAATTGTGGCCTGAGGCGGATCTGCCGCCATTGCAGCTATTGCGAAAAAGGAGGCGAGTGCTATGCGTTTCATGTCTTGAACCTTTCGTCGATTTCAACCTGGTAACCGGTCACCAGCTTATTGGTTTCGTTCGCCATGCCAACCACGGCCATCAGTTCGGCGAACATTTCGTTTGTCAGGCCGCCTTTTCGCGCCGCCGCAGTGTGGCTGGCAATGCAGTATCCACACTGATTTGTCACGCTGACGGCGATGTACAGCATTTCCTTCACCAGCGGATCAATGGCTCCACCGGGGCCCATAATTTGCTTGATGCTTTCCCATGTCCGCTTCAGAGTGGCCGGGTCATGAGCGAGTGCTTTCCAGAAGTTGTTGATGTAATCGGTTTTGCGCACTGCCATGATGTCGTCATAAACGGCGCGCACCTCCGGGGAGGCGTCGGCGTATTCGATGTTGCCTAGAGTTGCCATAAGATTCCTTGTTACATACGAGGTTGCGGCAGCTTGATCACCGTCCAGGCGTCCAGTCCTTTACGACGCATCGGGCGCTTGAATACTTTGTCGCCAGCGGTGACGTAAAGGGTTTTGCGATCAGCTCCGCCGAATACAACGTTGGAAATTGGCCCGATTTGCGGTTTGCCGATAATGCCCACTACGCGGCCCGGCGCATCAACCACTTGAATACCGAGATTCGTGGTTACGTAAAGGTGCTCGTCGGTATCCATGGTCATGCCGTCGGCATTGGTCGATGATGATTCATCGGGTGCCTCCAAATGATGGAACGGCACTCCGTTCGAGAGGGTTCCGTCTGGATTAACCTGGAATGACCAAACCCAGCGGCCACGGTAGTCGGCCACGTTAAGCATCGATTGATCGGGTGTAAGTTGAATGCCGTTAGGGAATTCGATGCCTTCGTGGACAATTTTTTTGTTCCCCTTGGCGTCGATGAACCAAACCCTTTTCGTAGGCGGTTCAGTGAAGTAGATCTCGCCTTTGGCGCTGATGGTCAGGTCGTTGGAATTGACTCCTTCGGCTATCACGGCTTCCGCGCCAGTGGCGGTATCGTAGGCGACGATTCGTTTGCGTCCGTTTTGGCAACCATAGAGCCTGCCGTCGGGGCCGAATTTCAGTCCGTTGGTTGCTCCAGTGTCTTCTTTGAATACCGTTACTTTGCCGTCGAGGGCAACTTTATGAATGCGGTTGTTGGGTATGTCGGTGAAGTAGACTTCGCCCAGTTTGTTGACGGCCGGACCTTCGGTGAATTTGTGGCCGGAGGATACAAGTTCCCAATCCTTGCCGGGTTCAAGCATCGCCAATACCGAGCGGGCATCCGGGGCTGTAGTTGATTTCATGATCGGCTTAGGGTAGTCGCGCCAAAGCCAGCGAATGGCGTCGGGCATGATGGCACCGCCTTGTTTCATGTTGTGGCCTTCGGTGCCAATGGTGAATGTAGTGTCGTAGCCAGCCCATTTGAGGGCAGAGAAGAGGTCCTCATTGCCAATGAACCAACTGCCGCCGTAAATGTTCTGGTCGTTGCGGCCGTCCTGAAGATAGACTCGCAGCGGCTTCGGTTCAGTCTTGCGGACTAGCGAACTGAGGGTGTTGCCGCCCCGTAGGTTGGCATAGCTGCCAATGAAGCTGAGCACGCGGCGGAACTGATCGGGCCGGTGCCAGGCTGCAACGAATGAGGCGATGCCACCGGAACTGCCTCCGGCGAGGGCGTAGTCGTTGGGATCTTTGGAAAGGTTGTAGCTTTTCGCAACTTCGGGGAGGATTTCATCAATTAGAAATTTGGCATAGCGATCGGTGACGGCATCGTATTCAAAACTGCGGTTGTAGCGCGCCTGTTGTTGTGAGGTGAGGGCGGGCATGATTCCGGGGTTGATAAAGATGCCGATGGTGACAGGCATCTCTTTTTTATGGATCAGATTGTCGAATACGATTGGGACACGGGATTGGCCGTCATCGCGAACATAGCCGCCACCGTCCTGGAAAATCATAACCGGAGTAGGTGTGCTCGAATTGTACTGACTGGGGACGTAGATCCAATAATCGCGAACAGTTCCGGGGAAGATCTTGGAGGTCCATTTATTTTGCGTAACGGTGCCTTTGGGGACATTTGGTTGACGTTGAGAGTCAGGCCCAAGAACATAATCTTCGCCAAATAGCGGCAGCAACGTGGCAACAAGCAGAAAAGCGCTGTATCTTTTCATAGATGGTAGTAAGAACATGCTACACCAAAAACAGATCGAGCTCCGGATGGCTATCTTGGTGGATGCCAAACTGAGCTCGAAAAGTTTAGGAGCACGACCACTAGAACTGCCACCTTGGCTGATCACGCCATTGCAGGAGCAGAAGCTATCGGGCTGCTAACAGAGGAGGAACTGCCCATGGGTCGGGTACCCGGATGGCAAGTTGATTGATGCCAAACGGAGCTCGAAAAGTAAGGAGCAAACGAACTGATTAACGGCCGCGACCGCTGGAACTGCCGCCTTGGCTGACTGCACCACCGGCATCGCTGCGGCTTGCAGGAGCAGAAGCTGCGGGGCTCACAGAGGAGGAACTGCCCATGAATGCACGATACACATAGATGGTGGTAAAAAGATGCTCCACCAAAAACAAATCGAGCTCCAGATGGCTATCTTGGTGAATGCCAAACGGAGCTCGAAAAGTTAGGATCGAACGAACTGATTAACGGCCGCGACCGCTGGAACTGCCGCCTTGGCTGACTGCACCACCGGCATCGCTGCGGCTTGCAGGAGCAGAAGCTGCGGGGCTCACAGAGGAGGA
>JBBRJC010000332.1:0-5222 GCA_038220135.1 Bryobacterales bacterium
TTTTAGTGCGGCGGCGGTATTCGTCGAGCAGCATAGTTCGCACGCGAACGGCAGCGATTTCCTTGTCGGCGGCGCTAATGCTTTGAGCACTTCTTTCCACCTTGGCGATTTCCATTTGCAACTGCTTCACATACTGGTTGGTGTCGTATGGCTTGTGCATTGCGATGGCTGTGAGCAATATTGCGAGAGCAACGGCAAGTATAGCGGTAGGGATATAGCGAAGGACGGAGGTATTTTTGCGCTGATCTTCGGGAAGCAGATTGACGGCCAGCGAAAACATGGGACAAGCGCCGGTGGATGCGGCAGAAAGCGAGGCCGAGGGGAACGTGAGCAGCGGCTCAGTTTCCTGGGGGATTCGCAATTCTGCAATGGCCATCGAAGCAACCTTCTCTTCGGGCAAATCCCAGATGACGGAAAATAGGCGCTTGGCGGAACTTTCGCCATATACTTCGAGGCCGCTCATGGTATTTGCGAGCGCCAGAAACTCTTTCGGTGGCTCGCTATTCAGGCGAAGGGCAGAATAGAAAGTTGCTGCGGAAAAAGTGAAGTTTGTCACCTTGATACCGGCTTCAGCAAACAGGCCGGTGTAGGAATCGAACACAGCGCGGCGAACCACTCCGACAAGAATGTCGGTCGATTTACCGAGACGCCCATAGGCGGCGATTGCGTCATCTTCCGAATAAGGATGCAGGGTGTCGAGCTGGTAATTGATCGCCGCACCCAGATCCTTATCTTCCACGCCGGGCAGATTCACCAGACGGACAATCACTTCGTGGCGGGGCAGCAGGACAATTGCGGGAAGATGGGCTACGCCGTGCCGTTTCAGGAAGTCGCTAAATTCACGGCCCCATTCTGCGGCTGGACGCTGGCGGAAGTTTTCGATGTTCAGGGTGGCAATTTGGCGAATGGTGGACGGGCGCACACGGGCGATGCTGACTTGCAAATTGGATGGACCGATTTCAATACCGACGCCGGTTCCAAAAGCAAAATAGCGCAGTAACCCACCAGGCATTAGCGAGTCCCCGCATTGTCATACCAGCGCACCACGGTGTAGGGAATGGGCGTGGTTGGATTCAGAGGAAACTTTACGACTGCCGCAACGGAACGGCGGACATCGGTCAACTGACCGCTGGCGGCGCGGGTGGTTGCGGTGGCGCGGACAGTCCAGGTGTTTTCACCACCAATGCGAAGGCGGCCTGCAGCCGGATGGCCTTGCAGCAATTCGGTTACTTGTTTCATGTCTTTGAAAGGCATCTGGGAGCGGCGCTGCACAAAAATGGTGATCAGATCGTCGGGCAAGTTGATGAACTTCAAAATGGCTGGTGATACGCTATTGGCATCGAATTGGCCACCCTGGCTATAGACAGACAGGCACTCTTTGAGGCCGGGCAAAGGAAAATAGTTTCCTTCCGGAGTTCTGCGCCAACTGCCATGGAAAAGTTCTTGAGTCATACCTTGGACGAGAGCCAACTGCTCTATCTCTTCAAATGACGCGTGTGGCGAACGAAAAGACTGTGGGCGCGAAAGATAAAACTGGTCGAACTGGCTAATTTGTTGAGGGCCAATGGGCGTGCGCCAATCGATGATGGCGGCTGTTAGCATTTCGGCACGCGGCGGCTCTGTGCCTACGGCGAGCATGAGGCGGTACAAATCTTCTTTCGAGGCTGTGTTGATGTTGATTTTTGAAGCTTCCGGGATTAGTTCAACGAGCACTTCGCCGGAGGGGTAGGAGAAGCGAAAGCCGGGCATGGCGGGGGTCCAATATTTGGGGGAGCCGTCGATGTTGGCATGTCCCACCCAGGTCATGTAGGTAAGAGCGCGGTCGATGGATCCGGAGGCGAGGTAGTAGGCACGCACGCCGTCTGAGCTTGTGGCGACGCGTTCGGTTTCTGCGCGCACGGTGTTGGCGAGGGAGAATGCTATGGCTGAAAGTGCGGCGGTGAGCCAGAGTACGGCGAGCAGTGCGCCACCACGGTTTGAGGTTGGTTTATTCAATGTTCTTCCTCATCGGGTCAATCGTGATGTGCATGGGGGCGGTGACGGTCATCACATGGAGGCTGCCGAGGCTTGCTTCAAGCGGAACCATTTCGATGCGGATGGCGGTGGGAAGTTCCGGCTTGACCCAGAGTGGAACCCAACGTTCACGGGGTAGGGCCGGGTTTCCGAGCGGTAATTGATCGCGATAGATGAAGCGGATTGATGCCAATTTGTCGGCCAGAACGAAGGAGCGTGGCGTGGGTTCGATGGGCCGGAACATTAAGCGCGGCATGCCTAGAGCCTGGTCGAACGATGAGCCGAAGCAGAGTGCGCCTGTGCTTTTTGCACCGGAATAGAGCAATTCGTTGACGATGAGCCGGAAGCCTACGCCATTTTCGCCTTGGATGACGGAGTATTCCAGGATTTGCGGGTAGCCGCGGTGGGCGTCTTCAAGCGAGTAGGTGGAGACGAAGCGCATGGCCTGGGGTTCGCCCTGGAAGAATGAGGCAGGGGAGGGTGGGGCGACGGGGGATTGGCGGCACTCGGCGATGACGGGCATGAAGTTGGCTACCTGTTGTTCCAGGATGCGCTGGGCACCGGTGATGCGACGGTTGGCCATGAGCTTGTTGTTGGCGCGTTCCTGGCTATTGATGGCGAGGCGCATGGCGTAGACGATGCCGACGGTGAGCAGGCTCATTAGGGAGACGGCGATGAGCAGTTCGATTAAAGTTACGCCTCGTTGGGAGGGCGAGGGGTGGGCGTGGGGGGTGGGTCCGCTCCCCTGCGGTCGCGGCTTGGTGGGGATTGAATTTTGTTTCATCGGGCGGCCCCCAATCCGGCGCGCTCCATGTCGCCTAATTCAAGAGTGCTGCGGCGCGGGGCTTCCAATACAAATGTCTTGACGCGCCCATCGGCCTTCCACCATACCTGGAGTTGAATCATGTCAACGCAGGGCATGCCAGGGCCTGAACCTGGAGGGGCATCGAGCAGGATTACCTGCGACTTCCAGCCCGCTTCAAGACCACCGGATACAGCAGGATCGAATTGTCCTTCGAGCGGCTGATAGCGCGGCAGTTTTGAGGCAATCAACAGTTCGTCCATTTTCTGGCGGGCCAACATGGTTGCGCGATCATGCTCGGTCAACTTCGAGGTATTGCCGAGCGAGGCGGTGAGATTGCTCATCAACCCAACCACGGCGATGCTCATGATCAACGTGGCCACCAGCACTTCCAGCAATGTGAAACCTGCCTGACGGCGTGTCCGGATCATTGTTGCACCTGTATTTTTTCGATGAATGGAACGCCGGTGATTGGATCAACCCGCAGAAACCGCTTGGTGCCGCGGAGGTTTACCAGCTCAATCCCAATGCGTGGAACGGAGCCGCCAGGGTAGACGAAGAATGTGCGCGGGGAACCTTCAGGCAAGCCCATTTGTTCCGGCACAATGCGCGTTATAGTAACGCCTTCGGGCAAGTGCAGTTCCCTGATAAAACCGGGTTCCGGGGAACGCACCATCAACCTTGACTCAGCCGGGACTATGATCAGTTCGGTCATCAACTGGCGACGGTCGGCGCGGGTTAGAGCACCGTCCAGGAAGCTGACAATTGACTCAGCGGCCGAATTGATTCGAAGCGTTTCGAGACCTGCTGCAACAGAAGGGTACGAGATGCCAGCCAGGATGGCAATCAACGCAACCACAACCATCATTTCAAGCAACGTTACGCCGCGCTGAGTTTTAGAGCGCATGGAATTGTACTTCACTTAAGAATGCTATTTGGTTTTCCAACTGACGATGTCGTCGTTATTGCCTGTGCCACCGGGTTGGCCATCGGCACCATAGCTGATCATGTCGGGCTCATCGCCATGATCACCGGGGAATTTATAGACGAACTGAAAACCCCATGGATCGGTTGGAAGGTCGGTCTGCAAATAGGGACCATTCCATTGATTGACGCTCGCCGGGCGCAAGCGCAGTGCACCGAGTCCTTGTTCAGTGGATGGGAACTGCCCGGTATCGAGCTTATACATCCCCAGCGCCTGGCCGAATTGTTGGATCTGCTGGCGCGCGGCCACTTTTTTCGCTTCGTCGGCGCGCCCCAGCAGCTTGGGGCCAACCACGGCGGCAAATAGCGCGATGATGGTAACAACTACCAGCATTTCAATCAGCGTCACACCGGCTTGCGCCAGATTGCGTTTGGTCGAATTTCGTTTCATTACAATGCCACCTCGTTGATGCTTGTGATTGCAAGCAACATGCTTAATACCAGCGCGCCCACCATGATTCCCATGATTAGAATTATGAGCGGTTCAAACAATGTCGTAAAGCGTTTAATGGCCGCGCGAGTTTCATTTTCGTAAATGTCGGCCATGCGTGAAAACATCTCATCCAGTCTGCCCGTTTCTTCGCCAACACTCAACAGGTGGGCTGCCAGAGGCGGAAATTGCCCGCACTTCTTGATTGGCCCGGCAATGCCTTCACCCCGCTTAATGCCCTGCTCCACTGAAAATAACGCACTGGATATTTTCTTGTTGAGCATGGTGGCACCAGCAATCTGCACGGACTGAACCAATGGCACAGAGTTTGAAACCAGTGTTCCCATGGCGCGTGCGAAGCGGGCTGTTTCCGCTTTGCGCATGGCGTCGCCCAGAAGTGGGATTTGCAGGCGTGTTGTGTCCCACCACATGCGGCCCGCGCCAGTGCGGATGTAGGAGAGAAAGAAAACGGTGCCGAGGATAATTGCGCCAAATGTGAACGGGCCGTAGGTTTGCACCACGCGGCTTAACTCAAGCATGATCTTTGTCGGCGTGGGGATGGGCATGCGCGATTGCTCAAACACTTGCGCAAAACGGGGCACCACAAAGTTCAGTAGCAAGAAGATAGACCCTGCGCCAACGGTGGCCAGCAAACTTGGATAAATGAGAGACGAGATAATGTAGCCGCGCAGTTCGTCGCGCGTTTTTTCAAACTCGCTGAGGCGTGTGAATACGGTGGCCAGCGACCCGGAAGCTTCACCGGCGCGCACCATGTTGATGTAGAGATCGGAAAAATATAGCGGGTGAGTGGCCAGGCTGTCGGCCAAGGTTCGACCACCTTTCAGCACGCGCAGAATGTCGAGAATAACCATGCGGAACTCTGTACGTTCTGTAAGTTCCGTTGAAATCGTAATGGCGCGATCAATGGGTACGCCGGCATTGAGCAGCGTGGCCATTTCTTCGGTGAAGTAGAGGATGTCTTTCTTCTTGCCA
>JBBRJC010000333.1:0-5216 GCA_038220135.1 Bryobacterales bacterium
GGCGATACGCATTGGACCAATTGGAGTGTCCAGGTCAGCAAGTGTAATTTTCATAGCGGGTATCCTTCATCCGCGATTTTTGCCAGACCCCTAGGTTTTTTTCCCGACGGCTTTGAGCAGCGCCAGATCACTGTCGGGAAAATCATCCGGCTCATTGCAACGCTCCGTGAAATCTACCGAGCAGAGCCCGGTCGGGGTTGTGTCGATGCGCATTGGACCAATGGGAGTGTCCCTGTCAGCAAGCGTAATTTTCATAGCGGGTAATCCTTCATCCACAGATGCATGGCGGCGTAGGCGCGCCATGGCCGCCAGGAATCCGCGATTTTTGCCAGATCTTTAGGTCTTTTTGAGCTGACGGCTTTGAGCAGAGCCAGATCACTATCGGGAAACGCATCCGGCTCATTGAGGGCGCGCATGGCGACATAGTGCGCTGTCCATGGGCCGATTCCGTCAAGCCGCACCATCAGTTCAACGGCTTGTTCGAGGCTGGTGCAATGATCCAGAAATGCTGGATTTTCAGCAAACGCACGAGCCACCCCTTCGAGAGTTGCGGCGCGTTTGCCAGGCAGACCGATGGTGGACATATCTGCGGTGGCCAGTGTTTCCGGTAGTGGGAAAAGACGTTCATCGCCGTATGGCTCACCCCATCTTTCAACGATGCGCGCGGCAAGGGTGCTGGCACCGCGGACCGTTACTTGTTGCCCTAAAACGGCGCGCATCACCAACTCAAATGTATCGAAAGCTCCGGGTACACGGAGGCCGGGGCGACGGGTGATGAGCGGGCCAAGGGTCGGGTCCTGCGCGAAGTGATCGTGAATGCGGCGCGGTTCAGCGTCGAGATCAAACAGGCGGCGAACCTTGCGCACCAGTGTTTGAAGACGGGCTGGTGCGATGGATGTGATGCGAAGTTCGAGGCTTCGTTTTTCCGGAAGATGGCGCACTTCTAAGTGTCCCGGCTGGCCGTCGAACCGGAAGGTGCGCCGGTAGAGATCAGGTGTAAAGGTTTCCACACCGGCGATGGCGCGAAAGCTGAGAAAGCCCACCAGTGCGGCCCAATCATATGGTTCGGCGTAGGGCAATTTGAGGTGGAGCATTTCGCCGGGAATTTGGTTCTGCATCTTTTCGCGGAGCTCCGATGGCGTTCTGCCGAGGGCGCTTTTCAGGGCGTCGTTAAAGCGGCGAATGCTTTTAAAGCCTGCATTGAAGGCAATTTCGCTTAATGGCAGTGCAGTTTCTTCAATTAGTTTACGGGCGAAGTGGAGGCGTTCCACGTGAGCAATTTCCAAAGGCGAGGCACCTAGTTCTTCCTGGAAAAGGCGCCTCAAATGGCGATCGCTGACCCCCAGTTTTTCAACGTCCAGCGTTCCTGTAGAGATCATGCGTAGCGCGCGAAGCACGGTGGCCGAAGTTCCCGACCATGCTGGAGAGCCGGGTGCGGTGTCTGGCCGGCAGCGTTTGCAGGGGCGAAATCCATTGGCCTCTGCGGCTGCGGCAGTTGGGTAATAAACCACGTTTTTGAAGAAGGGCGTGCGCGCTGGGCAGATTGGCCGACAGTAGATTTTGGTAGTGCGAACGGCGGTGAAGAACTTACCGTCGAAGCGGCGGTCGCGGGAGAGGCCGGCTTGGTAACAGGCTTTGGGGTCAAGTTCCACACTAGGAGCTTACAGGGATTTGTGGGTGAAGACTAGCCAGATTCGGACATGGATGACGGAGACGCTCTGACAGCGGCAGTACAATCGAATAGCCGGCAAGGGCGACGTCATTGGATTCGGTAATTATGAGGAAGGGACACTCCTGGAAGAAGCGTCCCCAGTCTTGGTTAGGGTCTTTTCTGATCGCCCCGGTCGCCTAATCCCTTGGGGACGACCGTCTTTGATTTCGTCCGAACATCAGCCGCTAAGGACTTGCCTACGGCCACTTGATCCTTGGTAAATCGCCAATTTCATCTCGCCGGACGTACCGCTTATCGCCCGCTTGCGGTTCTATTACTTCCCTTTTGATTGGCATTATAAGTTCCTTAAGGCTTGCTGTTTTTCGCGACCTTCTTCTTTTTCCGTGGTCGGCCTCGGCTCCGGCAAGAGCACCGTCAGAAAATTTCATAGTGCTCCGCTTGCCCGTGCCATCTCGCCCGAGCAATGGCTTCTAACGGACAAAAAGAGCTATCAAGATAATGATGGGAATTGGTATTCCGATCATGTAGAGTAAAATTGAACGCATCGCATCCTCCTAGTTAAATAAGCTTCAAATGATCGCGTTGACGACCGCCGATGGTCGCTGCGTAACTTGCACAGAACGCGCCAATCAAAAGGGCCAGAAAAATCCACAATAATAAGTGCGCGGTGGCTTTACGGGCGGTGTCCGCCGCTTGCCGGGCGTCATGGGTAATTTCGGAAACCCGCTTTTCGGCATCGGACTGGCTGAGTCCCGTCCTTGCAGCCACCAGTTGGGCGATATAAGTTTTGTCTGCTGCCGGAACATCTTGCTGCATTAATCCCTTGGCGATGATGCGCCCTACCTCGGCACGTTGCGAGGCATCGTTTCCGGCAGGTGGATTACTAGTCGAGCGAAACAAGCTATCGACAAAATATCCATTCGAATCTGCCGGTGAATTTGCCTCCATTGCCATCGCGGCCCCGGCCCCCGTTGCCGCTCCGCCAACCATAGTGGTGGCTGCGGACGCCAGAAAAAAGACTGTGATGACGAGGCTTAAAGCCCATACCAGGAATCCATGCGCCGTATCGCGAAAATAGACTTCATCATTGTGAATACTGGCCCATTTAGTGCGCAGTCGGCCCGCCAGATACCCTCCCATTGACAAAGCGATGATCTGCATCAGAATTAGCCAACCAATCGCCATGCCGCCAACGGTGGAGGCAGAAGCGCCCACATTCGACCAGGGCGAGACTGAGGACAAACCAAGTCCTGACCCTAGTGCGAGCAAAATGAGGGATAACGCGGCGGCCACAAATGCGCCGCCGATAACGGCAGGCCACGAAACACCGGATGAGTAAGCTTCTCCGCCACCGGCGTTATAGCCAGTTTTTGTGTCGGGAAACGTGTAGCTGGATGACATGGTATTTTCCTTACGTGTGATCTTGAATTTCCGTCGTTGCGCTTTTCAGCAGGCTGGCTGCTATTTTGCGCAGGTTTTGATCAGCCCCTTGATCCCTGGTGAACGATGACGATTTGCTTCGCTCCGCCAAAGATTTCAAGTTTGACCGGGCAGGTTCTTGCTGAGGTCGTTGATAACTTGAGTGATCCGCCATCGCTTTAATCACCGGATCATTTCCAATCTGCAACCCGTTATGTTCGGAGAGTGCTTGCAACATGTGAATGATCTTCGTATTTTCATCTTCCGCAAGCAGGTTGATTTGAAGATCCAGATGGTTTCTCCTGTCGGCCTGTATCCCATTGCGATTTTGGCTCATAAGAATGAATAGAGAGAGGAAGATCGAATCCAGTGAAACGATCATCGTCAAAAGTGATAAAGGATAGGGATCAAACCCCGCGTCGGTTTGGCCATACAAATTGATCCCGATCCAAACAGAAAACCAAACCAGGTGGGCAACGATGAACCACATCTTGCCTGCCTCCGTTGCAATGAGGTCACCAATGCGGGCCGACCATGTTCGGTTAGCAATTTCCTGTTCTTCCAACGCACGGATGGTTTGAATGTTCTGTTGAATAGGTGATTGACTTTGCATGGTTATCCTGGACCCGGCCCTCCCTCGATGCCATTTTCATCGACGAATGCATAACGCCTTCGCCCCTCTTATTGACGATCTGGCCATCAAGGAAAGCACACCTGCATTTCAGGTGCGTCCAGGTCGCGGCCCCATCGGATTGGATTGACGCAGATGGTCCTCAAAACCAGGTACAAATCCGCCGATCATATCTTTGGCTTTTGCAATTCCGAAAGATACCAGCGCTAGTTTGACATTATCCACGATCTCTGAAATCGCACCGTGGCTGGCGGAGGCAGGGCTTGACTCTCTATTCCTGAAGGGCGCGGAATTCCGATTAGAACCATTCACAAGGATGCTCGAAAGCACCAAACCGCCACCGAGGGCTGCACCTAAAAACCAAAAAGGGTGGTTTTCATAGTGGGTATGCCAGTCGACACTCTCTCGAACTCGAGAATCGAGATCAGCCAGATTACGCCCCAGCCTTTGACGGTCGTCTTCAATTTGTTCAACTATTCCGCTTGCCGTTTCAGCCATGTGACACTTCCTTGTTGTTGGTTTCTATTGGTTTCCCAGGATGTCGATAATGAAGATTCCAATCGGCGATGCCAGAAGCGAAGAGGCCCCCCGAGACGAGCGCGAGGATTAACCGCAGAATCCCTGCGGCCGCCCATGCTGGCATTAATAAAGTAAGAGCGTAGACGGCGGACAACAGAAGGAAAGCAGCGCCTAGGATACCCAGCGTGCCCCCCGCTAAGAGAAGGCGAATGGAACTGGAGGACTTTTTAGCTTCATCCCTCAGTTCCGTCTTAGCAAGCCGAATTTCCCCGTGCATAATGGCCTGAACATTCCCGACAATATCAGTAAGGATCTCGACCACCGAACGCTCCGGCGGCCCGCCAGCTATTTTCCCGAATGAATTCATAATCGCACTGCCTAGTCGCGCCTACGCCAAGTTGACCCAGCGAGGAATCCGATCGCGATGGCAGCGATTAGGGAGGGGGTTGGGTTGCGGCGCACAACCTCGGTCACATCTTTCATCATGCTGCTGAAATTTACGTCACGCACATAAGCGGCGGTTGACTCTAGTGTTTCGGCGGTAGAATTGGCAAACTGTTTGAGCGATTCACCGGAACTTTGCCCGGCGCTGCGCACCGAAGCGGCAGAGCCTTGCAGCGCGTCCGCTGTACCGGTTTGCGTGTCGCCCATTTTTTGAGCGGCAGCGCGCCCAAATTCAGATACTTTGTCTTTTGCGAGGTTTGCCAGTTCACCTACGGTGTCGCTTGCTTTAGCGGCTCCATCTGCGAGCCCGTTGCTCCATTTGTCAGTTCCGATTTCTTGATTGGCCATGTTGTTATACTCCTGTGCTTTTCTATTGCACGTATGCGGCCATTCGAAGTGCCAGCGATTCCGTTCCTTGAGGGTGAGAGCTAGAGCGGGGAGTCAGCGATGAGCGTCTTTCTCTCCTCGCTGCCGAAGTGAAAGCTGGTAAAGTCAATTCATCGACCATCGTGGCGGTGGCGGAGTGCGCAT
>JBBRJC010000334.1:0-5214 GCA_038220135.1 Bryobacterales bacterium
AAAGAGAGCATATTTGGTGGATCACGGGCTTGCTTGTTGCCTACTATTTGATCGTTTTGCTCGCTCGCTATAACAATATCGCCACTGTAAATCGGAACATTCTGCGCGCCCAAATCAAGAGTGTTGAACAGCGAGTTGCAGGGATTCGGGAACCGGAGCGTGCCCGAGCCGAAGCACTAGTTCATGAAGCAGAGAAGATGTGCGAAAGCGGTTCCAATGAAACCGTTAGAACATTCCTGTTTTGGACCAGGGGACAGGAACTCTCAGCGTGGATGCTTCTGCATGAAGCGGATTTGATCATTTCTTCAACCTACAATCTCGAGCAGACGATTGCGAGGTTGCAAATTGCCATCGCTGAACTGCTGCCAGATTACACTACCGTTGCAGACATAGTTAAAGCGGCACTGGAGGATACTTCAAATAGGACTTTGGAACGGCTGCAGCCAATTCTCAACAACGCGCTTCAGTCAATTTATTCAGGAAGAGATAGCAGTTTCGAGCTGATATTCAGTTGGCAGAATAAGGCATTCACACTGCTCGGTCTGGGTCTTTGTGTACTGGCTGCAATTGTTCAAACCAACGACAATGCCTGGTTGGTTTTGATGGGCCTTTCAGGTGGCTTAGTAAGCCGCTTGATGCGAAGTGCGACCGGGACTGAAATCCCGCGCGACTACGGTGCAAATTGGACGACCCTATTTCTTAGCCCCGTATACGGCGCGTTCGCGGGATGGTTCGGCGTCTTGTTGATGGTCGCCTCAAAAGATTTGAAGGTGTTGGGCGAGATATTTTCGTCACTTTCCTGGTGTGATGCTGGTGGGAAACCATTGCCCCTTGCTCTTGCATTTTTGTTCGGATTCTCCGAACGGTTATTCAGCACCGTTACCGACTCGCTGCAGAAAGCTACAACGGACGCGTTGAATAAGACTGTTGCTGATCCGCCGGGCAAGGGGGTGCCCACACCTGGCCCAATTGTCCCAACACCCGCTTTCACAATTAGTAAGGTAGACGTAAATCCTCCAGGCGGCATTACGATCACCGGAACCGGTTTGGACAAGATTGTGAACCTCAGTCTGCGTAAAGATACAGATGAAGTGCCACTCTCAAAGTCGAACACTTCTACAGCGATACAACTGACAGCAAATGCCGCGACCAAAATCCCGGCAAATACGTATATTCTGTTGGTAAATGGCACACCCACAACGTTTACCGTCACATTCCTCTAACCCGCTCATCACCCCTTTCAATGGGGCCCATAAAATAATACATTGGGCCCCAAACCTCCCTCCACCCAACTCCCTGTGTATAATTTAGATTCGGCGGTAGAGACACCCAGCTAGTGTTGGGAGCCGGCCCCGGACGAAGCTTTTCCAGGTACCCGCAGTTTTAGGAAACCACCAGTTCCTTCCGCTCAACTGGAAGAGTTTTAATGCACGCTTCACCCCGAGGAGATTGATGTCATACGAACTACAAAACTTTTTAACGCTCCCCTATGAGGAGCTCGAAGAACTGAACCTGGCTGCTAAAAAGCAACGCATGGATCGTGTTTCTCCGGAGATCATTCAGGAAGAACGCCTGAGGTATCTCACTGACGAAAAGCGCATCAAAGCCGTCACGGTGATGTTCAGCGATTTGGAAGGCCGCCTTCACATGCTCGATTACGACAAGAAATTTCTTGTCAAGAGCTGGGACAACCTAACCTTCGACGGTTCTTCAATCCGTGGATTTACCGCTCAGCGCGAAAGCGATTTGCGCCTCGGTATGGATTGGGGTTCCTTTTACTGGGCTCCTTCCGACGTCTTCGGTGCCGGCAAAGTATTGCTGTTCAGCGAAGTTGTCGATAAAGACGGTTCGCCCTACGGTGCCGATCTGCGCGGCATTTTGAAAGCTTATGCGAAGAAGATGCACGATACCGAAGGCTACACACTTTGTGCCGCCAACGAAATCGAAGGCTTCTTATTCCAGGGTAAAGACGCCGAACGCCGCTATCATGAAACCGGCAAATTCGAATACGTCAATACCGGTGGCTACTACCACTCACTGCCTGGCGATCCGCTGCGCACCTTCATCGATAAGGCTGCTGAAGTGCAACGCGCCATGGGCTTCGAGAACGAAAAAGATCACCCGGAAGTTGCTCCTTCGCAATTTGAAATCAACTACAGCTACGGCGATGTGGTTACCGCTGCCGATCAGATCCAGCTCTACAAGTTGATCTGCCGTCAGGTTGCTACCAACATGGGCCTCACCGCAAGCTTCTTGCCCAAGCCCGTTGTGGGCGTCAATGGTAACGGTATGCACACCAACGTTTCCATCACCAAGAAGGGCAAGAACATTTTCTGGGATCCCAAGGGTGAAGAGAAGATGAGCAAGTTTGCATGGCAATTCGTGGATCGTATTCTGACCCACGGCAACGACATCTGTCTTGCTTTGAATGCCAGCGTCAACGCCTACCGCCGCCTCGATCCGCACTTCGAAGCTCCAAATCAAATCAAGGCTTCGGCAACTGATCGTGGTTCGATGGTTCGTATTCCAATCGGCAATGAACGCAGCTCTCGTGTGGAAGTTCGCTCAGTTGGTCCTGACGCTAACCCGTACATGGTTCTGCTTTCAGTGTTCAAAACTGGTCTTGAAGGCGAAACCGCTAAGATCAAGAATCTGCGCACTGCCGACCGTTACCTGCCCGATAACGTCTACACAGCTCTTGAAAATTTCCGCGCAGCAGAGTGGACCACCACCTTGTTTGGTGCGGATGTCAAAGGCCGATACGCCGATCTGAAACAGGCTTCAGCTGACCGTTGCGCCCGCCTTCTGGGTACTGTTGTTAAGGCTCCAGAAGTGCAACATCACCACGAAGTCTACAACCAATACCTCTGGAATCAGTTCTAAACTGCTTCTTAATCTGCTAACTGGAAACGCCCTGGGCTTAATTGCTCCAGGGCGTTTTCATTTTACGCATCAATCATTTTCGGTGGAATGTTTTCAGCAGAGTCAACATTACGGAACGGAGATTATCAGATCCACAGGGTCACTGATGAACTGACCCACAATTGGTCTTGTCTTCAGGGGAACAAAACTGCCTCTTTGTTCGAACCCAAGCAGTACCTGAGCGGCGCGTTGAAGTTGCGGATGATTAACGTTCCGTTCGATCCCGGGCTTTGCGGACATAGTTGCAAGCGAAGCAGCATTGATAAGTTTTTCCACATCGAATCCCGCAGGACAGACGGATTGCAGTTTGAGCAGGACATCGTCGCACCTGTCGCGGTGGCTAATCCAGAGGTTGTCTAATAGGACGGTAGGCGGAACCGGGACCCCACTTTCGAGGAGAATCAAGCGTTGGGTCTCTCTCCGCAACTTGATCCCGTATTTGGCCCTATAGCCCGACTCGAGATCGTCCCAGGCAAGGGGTAGATGGCGCATGAATGCCTTAATCCGACGACGCTTGCGATCGATAGCGTGATCGCCTATTCGAATTCCATCGCGCCAATCCGGATTTCCGCGAAGCCAGATGCCGTAGCAACCAATGTGATTGGCTAGCTCGCTGCCGAGCCAGTCCGCTGATTCAACTTCAGCCCTTGTAGACACCGTCAAATCAAGCCAAGCGCTCTTGAATTTGAATGCCGTATCTCCGACGCAAAAAACATCCAAATCGGATTTGGATGTTTGGAGCCCGGCTGACGTCGATCCAAAAATTACTACTTGCGACGCATTTGCGACCGCTTGTCGCAACTCGCGACTTTCGGTGCTTATTCTTTTCTCCAGCAGTAATGGGATATCTATTGGCCTATTCATTAGTTCCATCCACCATCTTTGCGAGAATTTCTTTAATCGTCATCAACTGGCTATATGCCTTCTTCATGTCATCGAAACTGATCCAACCAAAATAGCCAGCAACATGTTCCTCGAACTCCTCTACCATTTTCGCAACTTCATGATCTTCACCGAACATCTGGTTGAAAACACTTTCCATTGATGGAGCACGATTGCCCTTGCCCTTTTTCACGATCTCGTTTTTAATGAGCTGCGACAAGAAAGCGTCAATCGCAATTTCGATCTCCTCCGCGTCGAAGACATCTGAACCCTCTTCGGAATCGTCAAGGTCATAATCTTTGTCCGAATTATCAGTATCTATCTCATCCTCTTCAGCCGTTCCTTTGCTCGGGAATCCCTGCCATTGAAAGTGCTGTTCTATTACCTCAATCGCATTTGAGATTTTCGCTAGAACGTCGCGATCGGGTGGTTTCGCGAGCCTGCTCATAGTTACTTAGCTCCTTGAAACTGGCTAATTACACCCCTCACAGATGATTGAACCCACTGATTGGCGCGACTGATTCCCTTGCAGATCTCATCGCCGTGACGAAGAGTCGGAAGGAAAGTTAGGAAAATTAACACAATGTAAAATGGACGATGAGCGAATCGCCCGATTCGCCAAAGATCCTTCAATCTAGTACGCCAACGATCAATTCTGAGTCGGTTCGCGGATGCAATTTCCCTCTGGTAGCTAGCTTTTACTATTGCGTGGGCAATATAAGGAACGGGTGGTAATGGATCAATTCGCTGGCCACGATCAATGGAAGTGAACAGCTTCTCTAGTGCCTTAGCACGTGCTCCATAAAGCCGGCTGAGCACTAATTGCTCGACCTCTAGTTCGAAGAAGAAGACCACCATCCCGGCTAAAGCAAAGGTGATAACTACCGTCGTTACGGGGCCGTTAACAGCACTGCCAGCTGCCAACACGGCACCCACTATCGCGATGGCCCATCCCTTTATCGTGAATCTAAAGGCGCCAATTTTATCAATCTTATCTTGGAGAATCTTATATTCCTCCGATAGACGCTTTCGGTAATCCGCTGGATCAAAAGGCAGCGATTCGGCGGTTGAGCTTTCTGGGCGGGTCGGTCGCGGTGGAATGGGCACCGTATCCATGACTATTTAGATGGCGCAATTGCACCGAATTTGATTCTAGCAGATGTACACGCACCCGTAATCTGACTAGGATCGCTCATGGCCCAATGAAATTTGGAATGTGCCCTGCGCAGCTGTGAAAAAAACAGGGTTCAAGAACTATAATTATCGATTAGCGTGAGATTTCTCTAACCGGTTAGTACTCCGCTTTTTAGGCAACCGGTTATCGTTAAGATTCTGAAAGAATTGCCCGTAGGGCTTGCGTTCTCTTCATCAACTCTTATATTATCCACCTACACTGTCTATCGTCCCGTT
>JBBRJC010000335.1:0-5207 GCA_038220135.1 Bryobacterales bacterium
CCTTGAATTTGCTTCGACAGAATTGCCTCCCGTAGCAACGGTGGCAAGAGAGGAAGTCGGCAGCTCCAATTTGGCGCAAATGGTCTGGGAAGGTCTGCGCAAGCAGAGCATTGAGTCTTATCGTGATTTTTTCAGCAAACAAATTACAGCAATGCGCGCAGAATTGATCAAGGGTGCGTCGCGAGAAAGCTTCGAATCGATGCAGTCAGATATGTGCTGGCTTAACAATTCCATGCGTACTCTTAGCACGCCGAATGCGATTGCCAACGTCGCAGGAGATAAGGCACTCACTCGTATCGGTCTGCCAAGGATTATCGCGCGCGAATGTAGCTTGACTGCCAGAACTGTTGGTGCTCTCGCTTTCCGCAAAGCCACCACATTTGAGGGCAAAGATATTGTTGTTGCTGTAGTCGACGGCGAAGTGGATGCTGATCATCCCGGGCTTAAAGGCCGCATTCTTCATAAAACTAACTTTACGCATCAGGCATGGGGCAACCCTGATGAGCATGGAACAGCGGTGGCCGGAATTATTGCCGGCCTCGACAAGAAGTTTACCGGCATGGCTCCGGCAGTGACAATAGCGAGCTACAAGATTTTTCCAACAGCGGCGCCACCCGTTGCATCGGATTTTGATGCAACTGTGGCAATCCAACGGGTGTTGGAAGATGGGGTACGGATCGCCAATTGTTCCTGGGGTGTTGGCCCTGCTGGTGATGGTACTTCACGGGAAGCAAAAGCGTTCGACCGCGCGTGGAAATTAGGCTTGCTGATTGTTAAAAGTGCTGGAAATGCCGGTCCTGGCCCTGGTTCCGCCACTTCTCCTGCCGATGCTGCTGGAGTTATTGTTGTTGCTGCTACCGACAGAAAAGGAAAAGCTATCCAGAATTATTCCAGTCGCGGCCCTATTGGTAAGAAGCCTGGCCCAGATTTGGCCGCGCCAGGTGGTGCGTTCACAGATCCGATGAATGCTCTGACGCCGGGTGGGGGAACTGGTCAAGTAGGGGTTGGCACCAGTTTTGCCGCTCCTCATGTGGCCGGTTTGGCCGCCCTGCTGCTTTCTCAAAATCCACATGACAAGCCAGATGACATTCGTGCAAAGCTGTTCGCGAAATGTGGGCTATTACCAGGGCTCGCTGCGGATGCTCAAGGCAGAGGTTTTCTGAAGCTGTAGAGATGCTATTCGCGAACAAGCGGATGTGGCAGATCAACGTGTGCTACATCCGCTTCCATCGAAATTTCAGCCATTGCCTTTTGTGGAAGCCGGGCCAACAAGGTGCCATTTAACCACGCCTCTCCCGTAACAACACCGCCCATACTTGTAATTCTGGACTTGATTGGTTCTGCCAGTTTCGCGAAAGATCCCCGCAATTCTGCCATCTGCGCGTCCGCATTGGATGGTTCCGTTTTCAACTCGACAACAACGTCAACGGGGTTGTGATCGCCGGATTTCTTTAACAGTTCCGTGAGTTGCAAGGAAAGCTTGGATTTGGTCACTGTGTATTCTCCGCACCTAAAGGATTGCATATGCATTCACTTTGATCAATGCCCACTATAGAGTTCCGCCATACAACCATTCAGTAACTCTACAGCGCGCCTGATACACTGAACCAAGAAACGATATGAGAACCATCCGCCGCGTCGCGGTGTTGGGGGCCGGCACCATGGGCTCCCGCATTGCTGCGCACTTCGCCAACGCTGGAATACCGGCACTCCTGCTCGACATTGTCCTGCAGGACCAACCCAATCGCAACGCCGCTGCCATCAAAGGTATCGACACCGCAGCTAAAGCTCGTCCTGGTGGCATGTTCACTTCGGACGTTGCTCAACTCATCACCCCCGGCAACTTCAATGACGATCTGTCGAAGCTTGCTGATTGCGATTGGATCATCGAAGCGATCACCGAAAATCTGGAATTGAAACGTGACCTCTGGGAACGTGTAGATGCCGTTCGCCACCCCGATTCTATTGTCTCTACCAATACCAGTGGCATTCCGCTGGCTCAAATTTCCGAAGGCTTTCCGGAATCGTTCCGGCGCAACTTTCTGGGGACTCACTTCTTTAATCCCCCTCGCTATCTGCACCTTGCTGAAGTGATTCCTGGTGCCGATACGGACCCTCAAATTATTGCCGATGTCTCAGACTTCTGCGATCGTAAGTTGGGCAAAGGGGTCGTTCCCTGCAAAGACACGCCCAACTTCATTGCCAATCGCATTGGTAGCTTTTACGGTTCCACTGTCTACAAGCTGACCATGGAAGGCAATTATTCGGTGGAAGAAGTGGACGCCCTTACCGGCTCCCTTATTGGTCTGCCCAACTCCGCCAGCTTTCGTTTAATCGACATCGTCGGTCTAGATATTTGGATTCACGTTTCCAATAACCTTTATCACGCAGTGCCTAACGATCCGTGGCGTGGGCGCTTTCTACCGCCACCTTTTATGGAAGATATGCTGGCCAAAAAGTGGCTTGGCGATAAGACCGGTCAAGGCTTTTATAAAAGAGTTGGGCCCAAGAAGGAGATCCACGCCCTTGATTGGCACACACTTGAATATGCCCCTGCCCAGAAGGTGAAGTTCGCTTCTACTGAGCAGGCCAAGCAAATTGAAAGCCTTCCCGACCGTCTGAAATTCCTGGCAACGCAAAAAGATCGTGGCGCCGATTTCCTGTGGAGCCTATTCAGCGACACCTTTCTCTATTGTGCCGAACGCATTCCTGAAGTTTCTGATCGGATAGTTGAGATTGATCGCGCCATGCGTTGGGGCTACGCCCACACTTATGGCCCATTCGAATTGTGGGACGCGATGGGGTTTGAAGAAACCGCGCGCCGCATGGAACGTGAAGGCCGCGACCTTCCTCCGAGCATTGTGAAAATGCTTTCCAGCGGTGCCAAATCGTTCTATCAGGCAGCCGATTTTGATGGCGTTCCGAAGACCGAATATTTTGATCTTGGCGTTCAGAAATATGCGGCTTTGGAAGAACGTCCTGGTGTTACGGTTCTTTCGCAATTGAAGCGGGCTCGTGGGGTGGTGAAATCCAATCCAGGTGCCTCGTTGATCGATCTTGGCGACGGTGTTTTGTGCCTTGAATTTCATAGCAAAATGAATGCCCTTGGTGAAGATCAATTCAGCATGATGTTTGCTGGTGTTGAAGAAGCAGCCAAGAATTTCAAAGGACTGGTTGTTGCCAATCAGGGCGAAAACTTCAGCGTTGGCGCGAATTTAGTGATGGCGTTGATGGCGGCGCAGGACGAAGATTGGGATCTGTTGAACATGGGCATTAATCGCTTTCAGCAAGCGAACATGGCCCTTAAGTGTTCTCCGGTTCCTGTGGTGGTTGCACCGCATGGGCGTGCGCTTGGTGGTGGTTGTGAAATCTCTCTGCATGCTTCAAAGGTGCAGGCTTCAGCCGAACTGTATATGGGTTTGGTTGAAGTGGGCGTAGGTTTGATCCCCGGTGGTGGTGGATCGAAAGAGATGATTGCCCGTCTGAAAGATCCGCGCAAGGTGTTCGAAACCATTGGCTATGCCAAGGTTTCAACCAGTGCGGATGAAGCGAAGGCTCTCGGTTTGTTGGACAAAGCTGCCGGAATTTCGATGAATCAGGAACGCCTTATAGCCGATGCGAAAGAGGTGGTTCTGTCGCTGGCAAGCAACTATCGTGCGGCTACACCTCGCACAGATATTAAGGTGACTGGCGAACCGGGCATGGCTTTGTTGAAGCTCGGACTATGGACCGCAAAGCAAGGCGGCTATATTTCCGACCACGATGTGCTGATTGGTGAAAAGCTGGCCAACGTTTTATGCGGCGGCAAGTTGAGTGGGGAAACACTGGTTAGCGAGCAGTACGTGCTTGATCTGGAACGCGAAGCTTTTCTGAGCCTTTGCGGACATCCGAAAACACAAGAACGCATGGCCTTTACCCTGAAAACGGGCAAGCCGCTACGCAATTAATTAGGGAGAAAAACGATGCAAGAAGCTGTCATTATTGATTGCCTGCGCACCGCGGTGGGAAAAGCTCCCAAAGGCACATTGCGCGCCACGCGTCCAGATGATTTTGCCGCAACAGTTTTCAAGGCGGTGCTGGCAAAATATCCGCAGATTACGGTGGGTGAAAGTGAAGATGTGATCCTCGGCTGTGCCACCCCGGAAGGGGAAAGCGGAATGAACATGGCTCGCGTAGCTGCTTTGCGCGCCGGTTTGCCGGACATTGTTCCCGGCGTGACGATCAATCGTTTTTGCAGTTCTGGTTTGCAAGCGATCGCTATGGCGGCTGATCGGATCCGGGCCGGTGGTGCGGAAATCCTGATTGCCGGTGGCGCGGAAAGCATGAGTATGTTGCCTATGGGCAATCAACGGATTGCGCCCAATCCATGGATGGTTGATCACAAACCTGAGATCTATATCAACATGGGGCTGACTGCTGAAAACGTGCAGCGCCGCTACAATATTTCTCGCGAACAGGCTGATGAGTTTGCGTACCAGAGTCATCAAAAAGCTCTTGCTGCGCAGGCGGCAGGCAGGTTTGATGAGGAGATTGTTCCGGTTGAAGTTGAGACCACTACACTAGAAGGCGGCAAAACAAAAACAAAGAAGTTTGTTTTTAACAAAGATGAAGGTCCGCGTGCTGATTCTTCTCTTGAAGGGCTGGCAAAGTTGAAGCCGGTCTTCCATGCCCAAGGTACAGTCACAGCGGGCAACTCATCGCAAACCAGTGATGGTGCGGCTGCGGCAATTGTGATGTCTGCCCGAAGAGCGGAACAACTGGGCCTGAAGCCTAAACTTCGATACGTCAGTTTTGCCACAGGCGGTGTGCCTCCGGAAATTATGGGCATCGGTCCGGTTGTTGCTATTCCGAAAGCGCTTGCGCTAGCTGGTTTGAAGATGGAAGACATTGGTCTGATTGAATTGAATGAAGCGTTCGCAGTGCAGGCGTTGGCCGTAATTGGCCACGCTGGCTTGGATGCGAGCAAGGTAAATGTTAATGGTGGTGCACTTGCGCTGGGACATCCTTTGGGATGCACCGGGGCAAAGTTGACGGCCACAATTCTGCGCGAAATGGAGCGCCGCAACGTTCGCTACGGCATGGTTACTATGTGCGTCGGCGGCGGGCAAGGTGCTGCTGGAATTTTTGAAAGATTGTAAGGAGTAAAACTATGGCCACAACAACCGTTGCAATGCCCCGCGTAAAGGGCGGCTCATTCCTGATTGAAG
>JBBRJC010000336.1:0-5175 GCA_038220135.1 Bryobacterales bacterium
CAATATCATCTACCTCACTTTCTATCGAATACGGCAAAGTATCGCCGCTTTCGCCACGCCCACGCCGGTCATACGTGTACACAGTGAAGTGCTTTGTTAGAAGTGCAGCCAACGGTCCACTCGGGCCCGATGCCCGATAACATAAAGCTCCGTCAACAATGATCACCGGCGGCCCCTCGCCTGCCCGGTCAAACGCGATCGGTGTTCCGTCTTTTGAGGTCACTTTCATCTTGCTCACTTCTGGTTTCGCTCGGCCATCTCATCACGCAATACTTTTTCGTTCGCTTCCACTTCAGGACCAAAGTCACCAGGACCAAACACTTGACGGACTTCAATCGCAGTTTCCTGATCCGGCCCGTGTGGCGCGGGACTGCGCAGTGCCCAATCAATTGCCTCTTCCTTCGATGCCACTTCAATCATCCAGAAACCGGCAATTAATTCCTTCGTCTCCGCAAAGGGCCCGTCAATCACCAGTGGCTTTGAACCAGGTGTAAACTTCACACGTGCGCCCTTGGAAGAGGCCTGCAGTCCTTCTGCTGCCAGCAATACGCCAGCCTTAACCATCTCTCCATTGAACTTCCCCATGGCATCAAGCAGTTCCATCGGCGGCATTCCGCCGGCTTCCGATTTCGGGCTTGCTTTCACAATTAACATGAATTTCATTTGTTATGTCTCCTTCAGTTTTCGATCTACTATTACATCGAATGCGACACTGGAAATTCGACATTTTGCTACAGATCTTTTTACGACCGCCTTTCCGCGCGTGCTGCAATTAAGAATGCTGCTCCGCTAATTGCCAGAGCCTCAAAAATCGCCGTGGTCTCGCCCGTCTTGCGCAAATCGGCCAAAGCGCGAGGAATAGGCAGAACCATCAACCCGGAAAGCAGATCCGCCCAATAGGCAGTCTGTCGGACGGCGATCCCCACTCCCCCAGCAAGCAGCGCGGCACCAGTGAAATAGGCCCAAAACAATCGGGCTGGTATCCAGGCCGGCACCATTTCCTGAACGAAGTTTGCATAGATGAAATGGGCAATTCCGCGAACGTATAGGAAAACAGCAAGTAACATGGGCGGCAGCAAATTCAGCCACGTTGTTATATCGCTGCTGTCTCGCCCGGCCAGCAGTGCTGCCCCGCTCAATGCAAAAACCTTTGTGGCTCTTACCCACAGATCTGCAACGCCAGGGTGAGACCACACTTCCATAGACTGCAAAGCTACGGCGATCCCAAGCAACATCCAAAACAAAACATTTGCCGCAGGCCGGACCACCTTACGCGTTGCAATGGCAATTGCCATGAACAGGAAAATCAACCCGGTAACATAAGGCCAAACCGATGGCACGGGCACCCACGTTGGCAACTTGGCTATCCATCGAACAAAGCTTCCATAGGCGAGTTGATGCACCCCAAACGCGGCCATTCCAATCGCCACGAAACTCCGCCCACTCGCCGTCAATATCGCAGCACCGTTCATGCCGTGCTCTTTGCAGTCATATAGGCAATCGGCACACCAATCAACAAGGCATGCACCACAATGCTGAGCACGATCCACAAAGGGTCTTTTGAACCGGCCGAGGCCGCCAATATCGGCACAACAACATAGTTCATAACAACGTAAAGTCCAACGCCATAGACTGACCCGCACAATATTGGATATTGCCGCAAAATGGGCCAATATTGAGCAAACAAGTAATACACTGCGGACATACTCAGAGCTATGAAGAAGTGCAGTGCAATACCCAAAGCGGCCGTCGCCATACCACCTTCAAAGCTGGCTTTGCCAAGCAAACCCGAGGCCACCGATTGCAAAATCCGCATCGGCGCAGCCCCGCTCTTTACTGCCCAGAAAATACACGCAAAGGCGATGTCCAGCGTCCCTGCTATTAGGCCGCCGGCAACAACGAATCGTACTTTGTTGGCTTCAAACAAGCTTCAAGCATAGCTTCGAATGGTACAATCCGAAAGATCCATATTAAGATTTTTCTTTGGACCAATTTCAACCACTCCATGCCCAAAATTGCCAGCTCATTTGAACTCACTTTGGATGAACCGCCGGCACAGGTGAAACTTACCCGTTGGCTTTATGACGAATTGTCTCGTGCAATACTAAGCGGCCGGCTGGCACCAGGTGTGCGGCTGCCCGCCACTAGAGATTTTGCAAAGCAATATGGCATCTCTCGCGGAACGGTGGTTGTGGTGTTTGAGCGGCTGCAATCGGAAGGCTACATGGAAGGGCGCGTAGGTGCCGGCACATGGGTGAACACGCAATTGCCGCAACGTCCGCACATTCAAAATCCTGCAGGCACAGCCGTTGTTGCCAGAAGCCGGTCCGCAGCATTCGGTGGTCATATCGGCCCCGCCCGCCCCTTTCGCCTGGACCAGCCCGCCAATGAACACTTCCCGCTGAAAACCTGGATTCGAGTTGCCGGCCGCCAACTTCGCGCACTGAGTCCTCGGCAGTTGGCCGGCACAGACGGGCGTGGTATGGCGGCACTGCGCCAGGCCATCGCAACCTATTTGGGATCGTCGCGCGGGGTCCGCTGTTGTGCCGATCAAATTGTTGTTCTCACCGGCATCCAGCAGGCCTTGGATTTGCTTTCGCGGCTACTGCTGAAGCCCGGTGACTCCGTTTGGTTAGAGGATCCAGGATACTTCGGCGCGGCGATGGCCTTCCGCAACGCGGGGGCAAAAATCATTCCCGTCCCCGTCGATTCCGATGGCCTTCGTATATCTGAAGGGCGACGGCTGGCGCTTCACGCCAAGTGTGCCTACACCACGCCCACTCATCAATTTCCTCTTGGAATGGCCATGCCCGTGGAGCGCCGGTTGGAATTGTTGGCATGGGCGCGCGAAAGCGGAGCGTTCATTATTGAAGACGACTACGACAGTGAATTCCGTTTCGAAGGTAGCCCTGCACCGGCGCTGCAATCCCTGGATCCAATCGACAAGGTAATCTTCCTAGGCACTTTCAATAAACTGCTTTTCCCCTCACTGCGCGTCGGCTACGCGGTTCTGCCAACAAGCCTAATCGATCCGTTCTTGGCCTTGCGCTACGGCTGCGATCTGCGGGGTGGTGGCCTCGATCAGGCAATCCTTTGTGACTTCATCGCCGAGGGCCACTTGGGACGTCACCTGCGTCATATGCGCGAATTATATGGCGAAAGGCTGGCCGCGATTTTGGAAGGCGAACGGAAATATCTGGGCGCGTCGCTACAATTAACCCCAGTCAGAGCCGGCCTTTTCACCACCGGACTACTCACCAACGGCATGACGTCCAAGGAAGCGGAAACGGTAGCCAAAGCGGCAAATGTCGAGACGCTGGGCCTGCATCGCATCACACTTGGAACCACTGGCCGCCCCCAGGGGCTGGTGTTGGGATTCTCCACCTTCAACAAGCGAAGCATCCTTGCTGGGGCCGCAGCCCTGGGATCTGCACTCGAACGGAACAAGCCGAAAAAGTAGCAGTTACCTGGAATCAAACTCTGGATCAAAAACGCCTTGACGACGCTCGCCAATATCTTCAGTTACTTTCCAAACAGTGGGACGATGCACTTGGCCGGCTGCATGCATTAGTTAGTCGAGAAGTAAAAAACTACGCCACCCCCGCCTGCGGCAAGTAAACAGACCCCACATGTAGACGAAAATCTTCGAGCGACCCACCCTGCCAACCTCTGCAGACATCGTCCATCGAAGAAAGCCCCAGCATTCGGTAACTCTCAATTTGCGATTCATTAAACCATTGATCCGCCGTGCTCTGGTGTGGAAAATCAGGATTCTCCGCCGCGTAGCTCAAAACATCTTGTGGCTCGCACCCCAGCAGCATCGGCTTCAACACAATCAGATATCCATCCTCGCACGGCCCATCCACGGCGGAATATCGAATTACCCCCATCGCGCACCGCCGCGATTTCAGCCGCAACGGATCCGAACGGCGCTCGTCAAAATCGATCGGAATCTTCATGTCGATTCGAATCTTCCGCATCGCATTTCCCAAATCACCCATGCTCATATCCGGATCGCAGGCTCCATCTAAAACCACTATCAGCTTCGCCCGCCGCGTAACCATTTCGTAGAGCCCAAGATTCTCGAAGTGACCGCCGTCGGAAAGATAGATATATTCACTGCGGTCGCTCGTTAGCCCAAGCGCCTCTCTTGCCATGGAAGCAAACGCCGTTCGCGGTGCGCCATGCTTCCAGGTATCAGCACCAGCCTTGCCCGGATTCCCTAACCATGCTCCCAGACGCGCATTAAACAAAGTCATAATAAAGCCAATTAACGGGGAAGAATAATAGCCCATATTCGGTGACGCTGCCGCTCCGGAAATCGTCATCGCAGTTCCAAGCGAAATGCCGTCAGGCCCACCATAACCATTCGATGGCCGGTAGCCCAGTGCCTGAGCGCCACTATGAAAACGAGTAACCGTAAACCCGGCAGCCTTACGTTGCTGCCACGCCAGCCTGCCGCCAGCCACCAGATTCAACGTAAGATTCAAAACATGCAGTGGCTTGATAGAGGGGTCAAGTTGGGCCATCGCAATATCATCAGACCCAGCAAAACCAGTGAACTTACTCACCTCTCGCTTTGGATTCGACGCACCCAGATACGCCCGCACCAGCCGGTCACGGTACATGTCATGCAACGAAAAAGTGTTGATGTTCACGTAACGAGCCATAAACCAACTCAACAAGAGGCATGCGGCGGCAAGGATGGAGATAACCGTCAGGTCCGTCTGTTCCAGCAATAAATTGTGATCCCACCAGTTGGCCATTAGCGAATCGGTATAGAACAGCGGGGCCATCGCCGATAGAAGAATATTTGTGAGTATCGAAATGCCTACGGCCAACAAAGCTATGAAAACCGGGGGAGCCAGTCTCGCTATCAACGGTGCTCCTTTTGACTGCGGAGCCTTCGCACTTGCAGATGATGGAGAGCCCCGAAAGGCACTGGCCCAAGCGCTTACTACCCCAGCCGCGCCTACAGCAGACTTCACCCAACTGTTCCATGTAAATGCATAAGTTGGCAGAATCAGCACCAAACCGCAAAATACAAGCCACATAAAACAAAACCGCAGAATATAAGCCGAGGACCGCGACATCCACTCCCTGTCGTCATCCCGCAGCGCCCTGCTGGAAAGCCCAACGTAGATTGCCGACCCAATGTTGTGGCCTAAAAGCAGT
>JBBRJC010000337.1:0-5158 GCA_038220135.1 Bryobacterales bacterium
CAACCCCCAAATCTGTTAAGCACCCGGTCCTGCGCTCCTGCGTCTCACCTTCTGCGGATGAAGATGGCTGTGTTATGCTGAAGGTTTCCCCAGGCCTACTATAATGCGTCACCTCCGCTACGAAACTCCCAGCGGGATTCGTGTCACCCGAAGCCTTTCCAAGGTTAGCTTCAAGAAGGGTTTGAAGCACCTGCTCCGAGATCTCGACCGTTTCCGCGGCTTTTACCTATCATCGGGATATGAATTCCCAGGCAGGTACTCGCGTTGGGACATCGCAAGCACTAAACCACCCATTGAAATTGTCGCCCAAGGGCGGCGTATTGAATTCCGGGCACTCAATCTGCGCGGCGAAATGATTCTGAACATGATTCTGCCTTTTCTGGGACAGCATCCGCATTGGGAATCATTAAGCCATCAGGGCAAGTTGATTGTCGGCACGCTGCTTCCGTTGCCGGAACTGTTCTCTGAAGAAGAGCGGTCTAAGCAACCTTCCGTTTTTTCAATCTTGCGGGCTATGGTTGCTGAATTTCAGCACCCTGAAGATAGCCATCTGGGATTGACGGGAGCTTTTGGGTACGACTTGATCTTTCAATTCGATCCGGTGACCTTAAAACTGCCGCGCGGCGAAAGGAAAGACTTGCATCTTTTCCTCTCCGACGATATCTACTACATGGATCGTAAGAGAGAAGTAATTGAACGTTACGAATACGATTTTGAGTACGAGGGCTTCTCTACTCTGGCACTTGATCGAACTGCGGAACCAGTTGCCGTCCCTCGCAAGCTTCCCGCCGGCCCGGTAGTTTCCAACCACACGCCCCAGGAGTATATGGCGAAAGTGGATCAGGTTCGTGAAGGAATGCGCCAGGGTGATTTCTATGAGGTTGTACTAAGGCAAACCTTTTCAGTCCCTTATGCTGAGAAACCATCCGTGCTTTTTGAGCGGATCCAGGCGGCCAGCCCCTCTCCGTACGAATTTCTACTTCAATTGGGTGACGAGCAGTTGATTGGCGCGTCTCCGGAAATGTTTATTCGTGTTGAGGGTCAACGCGTGGAGAGCTGCCCCATTGCCGGTACGGCCCGGCGCACTGGCGATCCCTTGACAGATCATAACAACATCCGCGATCTTCTGAATTCCACCAAGGAAGAGTCGGAACTGACCATGTGTACCGACGTCGACCGGAATGACAAGTCGCGCGTTTGTGAGCCGGGATCGGTAAAAGTGATTGGCCGCCGGCTGATTGAAGCTTATGCCGGCCTGTTCCATACCGTTGACCATGTCGAAGGAACTCTCAAGGCCGGTTTCGATGCCATTGACGCCTTTCTTTCCCATATGTGGGCGGTAACCATTATCGGTGCGCCGAAAAAGGCAGCCGCCCAAGCTATTGAAAACCATGAAAAAGACGCTCGAGGCTGGTATGGCGGTGCAATCGGGATGCTTTCGCTATCCGGTGATCTGAACACCGGCATTTTGATCCGCACTGTTCATTTAAAGGATGGTCTTGCATCTTATTCTGCTGGTGCAACGTTGCTTTACGATTCCGATCCTGCCAGCGAAAACGCCGAATGCCACACCAAAGCCACAGGCTTTTTCCGCGCTTTGGAAATGGGTCAGAAAAAGAAAGCGGTTAAAACTACTACAGTAGAACTGGTTGGGGCGGGTGTAAAGTTGTTGTTAGTTGATAACGACGACTGTTTTATTCAAACCCTGGCAAACTATGCACGGCAAACCGGCGCTGAAGTGGTCACTTATCGTCATGGCATTCCGAAAGAACTGATCGATAAGATAAATCCCCACATCATTCTGCTTTCACCCGGCCCTGGCCGACCCGGAGATTTCGGAGTTCCCGATCTGGCCCGGTATGCGGCTTTTCGACAGATTCCAGTATTCGGCGTATGCCTCGGACTACAGGGTATTGTGGAGGCATTTGGCGGAGAGTTGGGCGTGTTGGGTTACCCGGTTCATGGCAAACCTTCTATCGTAACCCATCGCAATGTGGGAGTTTTTGAAGGATTGCCCGAGAAGGTCAGGGTCGGCCGATACCATTCTTTGTTCGCACATCGCGACAAACTGCCGGATGTGCTGGAAATCACGGCAGAAACCGAAGATGGAGTGATTATGGGTGTTCGACACAAAACGCTTCCGATTGAGGCCGTCCAATTTCATCCGGAATCAATTCTCAGCTTCGACGATAGGGCAGGCTTGCGGATGATCGAAAATATGGTTCGCATTTACGGAAAACTACGGAAGGAGAAATGAACTATCCACTATGGAAGCGCGCGGCGGTGTTTGGCGTTGCAGCTACCATAACCGGACTGTTTCTCGTCGATTTTTGTGGTTGGATTTACGGTTGTGGGTGCCAATCGATCTGGAAATCGCTGGATAAGTACTGCAATATTCATCATGGTCCTAAGCATTGTCCTTGGTGTACTCATGGTGGGGTTGGCTTTCTGATTGCTGCCGTTTTCGTGATGGGAACACAAGGCTTAGTCGCATTTAAGGGGTTTGGACTCTCGCTTCTAATGCGTTTCATCCTATGCATGACTGCCTTTCCCACTATCGGCGGAATTGCAGCCTGGATAGTAGGATCTTTCCAAGGGTACTGGAGCTAATGTGGGTTGCGATAGTGCCTTCACAGGTTCATACTAAGAAAGAATGGTTGACCTTTCCGATTTGATTTATGTGCTGTTCCTGGCGATTTGCGTTTGGATTGTTATCAATTACGATGGCAATGGCGGTGGTGGACGCAGATGCCGGATTCCAGCGATGTAGATGTCTCAAATAATCGTCATCGGCGGAGGATTGGCAGGCTTGGCTGCGGCAGCGGCGCTGGGCGAAACGGGCGCGAATGTGCGCGTGCTCGAAATGCGATCTTTCCTCGGCGGTCGAGCTACTTCCTACCCCATACAAGACAATGAAGTTATCGACAATTGCCAGCATGTATTGCTGCGCTGTTGCACCAGTTTGCTCGATTTTTACGGACGCATGGGCGTTGGTCATAAAATCAAATTTCATCGGGCTATTCCGTTTATCGAGCCCGGTGGACGGGTTTCTATTCTTGAAGCCGGGGTGCTTCCTGCGCCGATTCATTTCACCGGATCCTTCTTAAACCTCAAGTTTCTTTCCTGGTCTGACAAGATTGCCATTGGGCGGGCGCTTGCGGCGATGTATTTTGAGCACAGTAGCCGCAATGATTTGGACGATATTTCCATGCTCGACTGGCTGCGGGAAAAAAAGCAAACGCCGAATGCGATTGAGCGTTTTTGGCGTCAGGTGTTGGTTAGTGCAATCAACGAGGAGCTTGGCAAAATGGCCGCCGCGCACGGGTTTCAGGTTTTCTGGCTGGGCTTTCTAAGTGATTCAAAAAGTTACCAGATGGGTGTGCCCGATGTTCCATTGGCGGAGTTATACGGCAGTGAATCGTGGAAGCGGATTCCGTCGGTCAGCTTCGATTTTCGCACCTCAGTGGAGGCGATCTATACTGACGGGAAACGCGTCACTGGTATTACTGCAAATGGCGAGCTACTTACTGCCGATACTTATATTTCCGCCATTCCGTATGAACGGCTGGAGAAGGTTTTCCCGGATCTTGGGATCGACTACTCGCCTTTTCACCACTCCTCGATTACAGGAATTCACCTCTGGTTTGACCGTCCGATTACTGAATTGGAAAACGCTACCCTATTGGACCGCAACATACAATGGATGTTCAACAAGCAGGGCGGTAAGTATGTGCAGCTGGTTGTTAGTGCAAGTCTTAATATGATTGCCATGGGGCGGCAAGAAATTATCGACCTGGCGCTTTCCGAACTTGCCGAATTCTTCCCTGTGGTGCGTGAGGCGAAGCTTGAGAAGGCGCAAGTGGTTAAGGAAGTTCGCGCCACGTTTTCTGCCGGGCCGGGGCTTGAGGGGAAGCGTCCGGTGGCTAAGACGCGGTTTGCTAACTTCTTTCTGGCTGGCGATTGGACGCGGAGCGGTTGGCCGGCGACTATGGAAGGCGCGGTGCGCAGCGGCTATCTGGCGGCAGAGGCTGTCAGCGGCATGATGGGCATTGTGAAGTAGGGTGTCAGAGAACTTAGCGAGCACATCGGCCCGGGACAGAACCTGGAATTGACACCCCCGTCCCAGATCTTTTCCAACGTTCTGCGGCTAGATCGAGTATGCCAAGCGTGCCGGTTACCTTGAGCCCTTCTTGTTCAGCGGCAATTACCCCCTGCGGTCATCCATGAGCAGTAAGTCGGCATGAAGGGATATGGCAAGAGCAATGGCAACTGCTTCCCCTTTGTGAATTCCCGCAACCGATTCGATATATTGCGTTTCAACAATCTCAACCTAGGAGGTTAAATTGGCGATCCAGTGTTGAACGGGTCGGGGTGCACCGTGGTTGCAGCGTTCCGCCTGCACGGCGCCTGGGAGCACCACCTTTTCAAAAATACGGGGCAATTTGACGGATCAGAACCAGATAGTTGATCGGGCCAGTATCGGAGATCCGCAACTGCAGGCGTTTAGAGGTCCAGACTTTTCAGTGCTGCGCGTTCCCTCTCGAAATCTTCCATGGTGTAGTCCTGGTAAACACCGCGAGGGTTTAGGAAGCTGTCAATTTCTATTCTGGCCAACCCGAGCATGCGCCCCAGTTCTGGCTCGGTAATCCGCCCGGCTTTCAATAGAAGTTCATTATTCTTTAATAGTTTAGAAATGACTTAACGAAGTTTTCGGAGTTCTGGAATTGACACCCCCGTCCCAGATCTTTATGCGTGATGCGTCAATTGGTTGAAGATGATGATGCACGAACGTTAATTTCTTGCAACGTTCAAGACGCATGTGATATTAAGTACTTAACCGTTAAAGGGTTATCTATGCGCAAACTACAATCTCTCGTCCTGCTGGCTGCTCTGTGTGTTGCAGCCTACGCTCAAAGTGAACGTGGAAGTATCACGGGCATCGTTACCGATCCTGCTGGCGCCGCTATCGCCGCCGCCGAACTCTCCATCATCAATCGCGACACTAACGTTACTGCGAAAATTACTACCACTGCAACCGGCGAATTCAGCGCCCCCAATTTGATACCTGGCCAATACAGAATCGAAGTAAGCGCGCCTGGGTTCAAGCGCTTCATCCGGCCATTGCTAATCGTTTCAGCCGCCAGCACTGCACGGCTTG
>JBBRJC010000338.1:0-5148 GCA_038220135.1 Bryobacterales bacterium
GTCGTGGTGGTGCTGCTCAATAGTGATATGCGCGTGGAGCGCGAGTTTCTTGAGCCGCTGCTGAATGGCTTTACGGATTCGCAAGTGTTTGCCGTTAGCTGCCAAATATTCTTAAGTGATCCGGCGAAACGGCGCGAAGAAACGGGCTTGACTGAGGGCTGGTGGGAGAATGGACGCTTGTGGGTGGGCCACCGGATTGACGATAGAGTTACCGGCCTGTTTCCATGTTTCTATGGTGGCGGTGGTTCCTGCGCGTTCGACCGGCGGAAGTTTTTGGAGTTGGGTGGCTTTGATGAAATTCTGCGCCCGTTCTATTACGAAGACACCGACATTGGCTACATGGCCTGGAAGCGCGGCTGGAAGTCTCTTTATCAACCGGCCAGTGTTGTTTATCACGAGCATCGCGGCACTATTGGCAAGACCTTTGAGCGCAGTTTCATTGACGGCGCAATCCGGAAAAACGCCGTATTGTGGGCTTGGAAGAACATTCACGAATGGCCGCGGTTGTTTGGTAATTTAGCCTTCGCTGTGGGCAATGCCGTTGTGGCAACTGTTTCTGGAGACCGGCAGACGGGGCCATTCCTGGGGGATATGTGGCGTGCCCTTTGCCAGGCACCGGAGCTGATCGGACGACGGCGTAGAGCGCGCGAACTTTCGGTGATCAGCGATACCGAAGCGTTTCGCAGGCCTCGCGGTGGGCACTTCCGCGATACTTTTGTGGAGTTGCCACAAAAGCCTGAAACGCTCAACGTGCTGTTTCTTTCTCCCTATCCAATCTGCCCGCCTATCCATGGTGGAGGCGTGTTTATGTATCAGACGATTCATGAACTGGTGAAGCTGTGCCGGCTGCATGTGATCACTCTGCTGGACGAAGAATGGCAAATTCACACGCATGAAGAATTGCGTGAATTGTGCGCGTCGCACGAATATCTGATGCGCATGACGGGCCGCCACCGGCAGTTGGGGAGCATTGAACCACATGCGGTGCGTGAGTTCGCTAATCGCGATTTAGATTGGCTGATTGACCGCAAGATTTACATGGATCAGATTGACGTGTTTCAGATTGAGTACACCAACATGGGACAGTATGCGCGCGGCTTCCGGCATATTCCGAGCATTCTGTTTGAGCATGACGTCTACTTCCAGTCAATTGGCCGGAGCCTTGCCAAAATACGTAATCCATGGAAGTTGATTTCGCCTGGCTTTGAGTATCTGCGAGCCATTCGGTTTGAGTTGGGGATGTTGAAAACGGTGGACCGGATTCAAATGTGCAGTGAAGCGAACAAGCGCTATCTGGCGAGTTTCCTGCCGGATCTGAAGGACCGCATGCAATCGGGTTTGCGTGCGGGTATAGACACTTCGCGTTACGATTTTCAGCCTTTGGACCGTGAGCCCGATACGTTGCTGTTTCTTGGTAGCTTCCGGCATATTCCGAACATGGAAGCGCTGGATTGGTTTGTGACGCAGGTGTTTCCGCTGATTGTTGAGAAGAGGCCGCAGGTGCGGTTGATTCTGATTGGCAGTGAGCCGCCGCCGCGCCATTCGCTGCCAGATATTGCGAATATCGAACTGGTTGGCTTCGTCGATGATGTGCGCGAGGCGCTGGCAAAGTACGCGGTTTTTATCTGCCCGATCCTATCAGGCTCTGGCGTACGGGTGAAGTTGTTGGAGGCGTTTGCTGCGGGCATTCCGGTGGTATCGACTGTGGTTGGGGCTGAGGGGCTTGCCGAGCGGCATGGCGACATCTGCGCGCTTTCCGATGATCCGGGGCAATTTGCTGCTTACACTTTGGAATTGCTGGACAATCCGGATTATGCTGCGGAACTGGCTGTGCGGGCGCGGGGGGAAGTCACGGCAAATTGGGATATGGCTGCGATCACGAAAAAGCTGGCTGGCACGTATGAAGATGCGGTTGCAGATATGCGGAGCGGTCGGTAGCCTGTTGGCCTGCTTTAGCAAAGGCTGCGTCATGGCGCGGGGTTAGTTAGTTTTCTGCGTTGAGGGAGTTCCCAGCGATTCTCCCCATTCGACTGACTCACCCCATACATCCGACTCACCCCAGACCGCGCTCATGCTCCACACGTAGTTCTCTCCCAGTACAGCGACCTGGTCGTTCACTTTGTAAGCCGTCTTTGTGATGGACTGTAATGACTTTCGGCAAGAGAGCAGGCTTTTGTGAAAGTTCTGTATTGGCAATGGCTGCTGGAATAATCAGAAAATAGTATGAGTCCTATCTTGATAACAGACAATTGTTGTTAGCCGTCGCCGCTGGAACGGGCCAAAATATA
Organism: Bryobacterales bacterium; assembly: GCA_038220135.1. Taxonomy (GTDB): domain Bacteria; phylum Acidobacteriota; class Terriglobia; order Bryobacterales; family Bryobacteraceae; genus JANXSF01. The sequence continues at coordinate 2,289 of JBBRJC010000338.1, forward strand.
CTGGAGTGCGCATCTTGGCCATTGAGGCGCAGAAAAATGAAGTTCGATTCTGTACGCAGAATTTCCGCTGTTCCGGCAGGAAACTAGTATCCTGAATACGCATGTTGAAACGAATCATTATTTTATTGGCAGTGTCCAGCCTCGCTATGGCGCAGGGCACTTTGACGCCGCAGGAACGTAAGGCTGGCTGGAAGTTATTGTTTGACGGAAAGACATTTGCCAACTGGCAGGATCCTGCCAAGATGACCCCGGCTGGGGATGGCTGGACCATTGTCGATGGGTTTATCAAACCAAAGCCGCACCCATCGTTCACCGAAGACTTAGTCAGTGTAGGCAAGTATGGCGATTTTGAACTGACCTGGGATTGGAAAATTTCGCCAGGTGGTAATAGCGGCTTGAAGTACCGCATTCAGGAATTTGTGCCCATTGCCACGGAAAACCGGGCTTCGAAAAAGTTCGAAGACACTGTAGAGGATGCAGCGAACAGAGGCACAACGCGGGCAAAGGCGGCGGCAGAAAAAGGTACACAGAGTTATGTTGTTGGCTTTGAATATCAGATGATTGACGACGACAAGCACAAGGACGCGCAACGAGGGCCACTGTACCAGACGGGTTCGCTTTACAGCATGATTCCACGGACGAAGCAGGTAGCAAAGCCAGTGGGCGAGATCAATCATTCCCGCCTGGTGGTTAAGGGTGCGCACATTGAGCACTGGTTAAACGGTGAGAAAGTTGTGGATGCGAGCTTGATGGACCCAGTGATTGGCGAAGGATTGGCCAAGCGTTGGGGGACCAGGTCGAAAGTTTATAACTGGCTGGTGAAACAGCCCAGGAAAGAATGCTGGATCTCGCTGCAGAACCACGGCGACGAGGCCTGGTTCAATAACATCAAGATCCGCAAACTGTAGCTTTTACATGAAGTAGTCTTTGACTTTATCGAATAGGCCCTTTTCTTCCGGCTCATTTTGGGCCGGAAGGGTTTCAGATAACTGTTCGAGCAACTTGCGCTGGTCACGGGTCAGTTTCCGCGGAATGCGCACTTCAATATGAACGAAAAGATCGCCGCGACCGCTGCCATTCAACATTGGAATGCCTTTGCCGCGCAGTCTAACGTCGTCGCCGTTTTGCGTGCCCTCGGGGATTTTCACGCGTTCCAGGCCATCGAAAGTGAGCACATCCACTTCTGTGCCTAACGCTGCCTGCGCTATGTTCACAGGCACGCGGCAATGGAGGTCGGTATCTTTGCGGTCAAAAATCGGATGCTCTTTAACGCGGATTACGACAAACAGATCGCCTGATGGGCCACTGTTGATTCCCGCCTGGCCTTCGCCAGTTAAGCGCATTCGAGTGCCAGTATCGACACCCGCCGGAATGTTGACGCGTAGTTTGCGCTCGGTGCGCGTATAGCCTTCACCGGAACAGCGTTTGCAAGGGCGGCGGATAATCTGGCCGCGACCGCCACACTGCGAACAGGTTCGGCGAATAGACAGGAAGCCCTGCTGGAAGACAACTTCGCCACGGCCACGGCACATGGGGCAGGAGGTGAGTCCATCCGATGCTTCTGCGCCAGTACCTTTACAGGTCACGCAGCTTTCCAGGCGCGGAACCTGAATATCGGCGGACATGCCACGGATGCAATCTTCCAGTGAAACTTCCAGGTCGTATCGAAGGTCTTCACCCTTTTGCGGACGGTTCTTCGAGCGGCCACGGCCACCCATGTCGCCAAGGCCGAAAAAGTCGCCAAGAATATCGCCGAAATCGTGAAACTGGTTTGGATCGAAACCTTGCGCAGCCGACCCCACGCCCTGATGCCCGTAGCGGTCGTAGGCGGCGCGCTTCTGACCGTCGCTTAAAACCGAATAGGCTTCAGCGGCTTCTTTGAATTTTTCTTCTGCTTCTTTATTATCCGGATTGCGATCTGGATGGAACTTCATCGCCAGCTTGCGATAGGCGGTTTTAAGCACAGAATCGTCCGCATCACGGCTAACACCGAGCACTTCATAATAATCGCGATTTGTCACTCCACCGCTACCTTAACCAACGCCGGACGCAGCAGGCGTCCTTTGAAGTTATATCCTTTTTGGAATTCTGCCAGGATTGTCTGGTCTTCGGCCTCTTTGGTTTCAACCTTCTCAATTGCATGGTGCAAGTTGGGGTCGAATTTCGTTCCCAGCGCTTCGATTGGCTCTAGTCCAAGCTTCTTTAAGCTCTCCACCAAGCGGCCGAAAATCAGTTCCATGCCCTTGGCGAATTCTTTGTCGGAGCATTCCAGTTGCAGTGCTCGTTCCAGATCGTCAATCACCGGCAGCAAGGCCTTGGCTGTATCCATCGAAGCGTAGTCGAGGATCTCAGACTTCTCACGATCCACCCGGCGGCGGAAATTGTCGAATTCTGCGCGCGTCCGCAACAACCGGTCATTCAGTTCAGCTTTTTCCAAAACAAGCGCATCGCGCTCGCCGGTAATCGCCGCGATTTGCTCAAGCGGGTCGGTCACATTGGAAGTGTCTGACTGTTTACCTGAAGGGGAAGCCTCTTTGGGTTCCATAGTTTCGTTCACAATTTCAGTTTACCTTGAAAATCTGTGTTTTATGCTGTGGGTAAAGCTTCAAGGGCTTCGCCAACCTGTACGACGGCTGAAACCACTTGAGCATAATTCATGCGCAGTGGGCCAAGAACGGCAACTTTGGCGGTCAGGCCCGCAGGCAAATTCACGCAGACACCAATCAAAGAAAGATCTTCCAAACTCGGGTGGACTTCCTTCAAGCCGACGTGAACTGTTACTTGGCCGTTGCTGCTTTCAAGGAAATGGTCTAATAACTCGATCAAACGGCGCTTTTCTTCCAAGGTACGGAACAGGTCG
>JBBRJC010000339.1:0-5135 GCA_038220135.1 Bryobacterales bacterium
CAACGCGTTCAACAATCGGGGGATCGCGCGGAAGGGGAAAGGCGATCTGGATGGAGCGGTGCAGGATTATACGGAAGCCATCCGGCTGAAGCCTGACTATGCCGACGCGTTCTACAACCGGGGGTGGGCGCGGAAGGGGAAAGGCGATCTGGATGGAGCGGTGCAGGATTATACGGAAGCCATCCGGCTGAAGCCCGACGATGCCGACGCGTTCTACAACCGAGCGCTGGCATTGAAGAACAAAGCTCAAAATGCTCTTGCCATTGCCGACTTTCAGAAATATCTCGACATCGGCGGTGGAGCACGGGACGGCGACACAAGCAAAGTAGAAGGAATGATCAGCGATCTTAAAGCAACATCATAAAACACTGTTGGCCATCGCCTACATGCATTGGAGACAACCGATCACTAAAGGGTCCTGAACATTTCCTTTCCATAGCTTGGCGGGGCACAGCTCTGACGTAGGAGGATTGCAATGACAGTCGTGTCTCACAAAGTGTTAATTTCGGGATTCACCGCATTCACCGGATCTTGACCAAACGTGACACAAAGCCCGCTATCCGTTAGGCTTGAAGGATTAGGCAGGAGATCAAACATGGAAGTACAATTTGAACCAGATGTGCAAGCCCAGCTAAATCAGTTCGCCGCCAGTCAAGGCAAAGCCGCAGAGCAGGTGGTGACTGAAACCGTTTCACGCATGCTGCAACGACAAGCACAATTCATCGAAGGAGTGAACCGGGGAATAGGCGCTGCGGACCGGGGCGAACTCATCGAACATGCCGAGGTTGTCGAACGCATTAATGGGCTTTTCCGTTGACAGATATTCGGTGGACGACCGAAGCTGCCGACCAGTTTGAAAATTTCATAAAACGAGTGCGAGAGGACTCTCCCGAAGCGGCCCATACTCTCGCGGAGACCATCCTTGATCGCATTGGGCAGCTTGAAACCTTTCCCGGCTTGGGAAGATCTGGAGAGAGACCAGCCACTCGCGAACTAGTTTCTCCGCCCTACATCATCGTGTACCGGATTAGGGGCGATGTTGCCGAAATCCTTCACATCTGGCATGGCGCACAAGACTGGCGTTCTTAGGCTCTGTGTTCCCAAAGGTAAAGTTTCGGGGCGAAAATCGGATCCTAGTAAAGTAGGGATTGCAAAGTCTCGTTTTGTTGTCCGATTACGAAGGCACTAAATACGGCTGTGCGCGCACTAACTGACGATCAAAACCCCTTCATGCAACCTTGTTGCGTTGAAGCGGGCCGGGTGCAAGACCATCTTCAAAGACGAAGGTCTTTCGCCCGCCACCTCGGAGCATTCGGCTTTAACCCGTTGCTTGAAGGCCTTGAAGGATCGCTACACGTTTCATTGGTGGAAGCTCGATCATCTGGGTCGCATCATACGCGACCTGATAGCAATGCTGGACGACTTAAGACAGCACGGCGTGAAATTCAAATCATTTACAGAAGCCATCGACACCAAGACGCGCACTGGCCGGGCGATGTTGTAAATGATCGGCGCGCTTGCCGAGTTAGCACCCTGATGTTGCGCGCCCTCCTCATTCAATCACGATCAGCCGTGAAGGGTAGAGCCGAGCGGTACCTCCAAGTGATACAGAGCATTGACCGTTCGATTGGGATAGAATCAGAGAGTCATGACCCAACAAGTAGAAGCTGTCTACGAAAATGGAATTTTACGTCCGCTCCAACCGCTCCACCTCAAAGAAGCAGCGAGGGTCACAGTGTCGGTTTCCGAAGTCACCTCAGATGGGCTGGACGAACTGATCGATTACAAACTCCTTGATTATGCTCGCGGCAGAATTAACTCACTTGCAACTGTAGCAACACTGGATGAAGTTCGTGCAAAGCTGTCCCAAGTGAAGGGTTCCATGGCGGCATTGATTATTGAGGAACGTGGAGAATTCTGATTGCCTCGGTACCATTTCGATACGAGTGCTTTCACTAAGTTTTATCACCCTGAGATCGGCTCTGCTCGGGTCATGGCCATCGTTTTAGATTCGGCTTCGACGAACCAGATTTCCAATCTTGCCATTCTGGAAACGCAATCTGCGTTCGCGATGAAAGTTCGAACTGGGGTGTTAGATAAAGCCAATGCCGAGGCCGCCATGGACAAGGTATTCAATGATATTGGGAACGGCCTCTTCCTCGCGGTCAAGCTTGATGGATCGGACCTTGATGATGCAAGAGCCCTCGTAGAGAAGTACGGCTACAACAGACGGATGAGGACCCTCGATGCTCTACAGCTTGCTGTCGCGTTGGATCTTCGCCGGCGGAATCTGCTCGACATCTTTGTTGTGGCCGACAAACTGTTGGCAGAGATAGCGGCGCTCGAAGGTCTCCTCGTCAAAAATCCAGAAGACATACCCTAGCCCTAGCCGGATAGCCTGTTCTTCAGCCTTGAATTTTCCACTAGGAAATTTGTGGCCGCAGCTTGGCTTCCAGATCTTCCAGCGTCCTTGGAAAATCCTTGCCCAACAACCGCGACAGCGACCGGTCCGCAAGCAGCTTCCCGCCAGTCTGACACGTCACGCAATAGTTGGTTTCATTATTCGCGTACCGTATCCGTTGCACCTTGTCGCCACAGACTGGACAGGGTTTGCCGTACTTGCCATGCACGGCCATCTCTGGCCTGAACGCAGTTACGTGCTCGGGGAATTCGTCGCTTCGCAGTAGTTCTACCCACTCCTGCATCACTTGCTGAATCGCTCGATGCAGCCGCGCAATTTCGTCGTCACTCATCTTCTGCGTCTGCAAAATCGGTGATAGTCTGGCGCGATGCAGAATCTCATCTGAATAGGCATTGCCTATGCCACTGAATACTCGCGGATCGGTGAGTGCTCGCTTCAACGTGTGGTTTTCGACAATCAGTGCTTTGCGAAATGCTGCCACCGTGGAACCCATTACTTCCATGCCGCCTGGATTGAGGGCATCGAGCCCTTGTTCGCCAGCTGCCATGTACAATGATGCCCGCTTCTTGGTGCCTGCCTCAGTTAATACGAGTGCGCCATCCGGAAAATCGAATGCGGCTAGCATTTGCCGCCCGCCCAACTTCGCGCCTGTCTTTTTCCAATGCAGCCTTCCGGCGATCATCAGATGCAGAACCAGCCACACATCGCCCTCTACACCAATTGCAATGCGCTTGCCAATGCGCCGAATTTCTTGCACCGTTCTGCCTTCCGCTGCAGTGACAGGCGGTGTTAGACTGCGCAATAGAAACGGGCTTGCCAGTCGCACTGTTTCAAGCGGCTTTCCTGAAATGCGCTTCTGCAGCGCTTCGATGTAGATAGTAATGTCGGGATATTCCGGCACACGATTATCCGTTGATTTGCGGAATTAAATCGCCGTAAACGTCGGTCAGCCTCATGTACCGGCCCTGGTAATAATAGGTGAGCTTGGTATGATCCATGCCCATCAAATTCAAAATACTGGCATGCAGATCGTGGACGGAAACTGGCTGTACGGCGGCCTTATAACCGAAGTCATCACTTTCGCCAATGGCCTGGCCGCCCTTGATTTTTGCGCCTGCCATCCAGATCGACATCGTTCCGGGGTTATGATCGCGCCCCAGTCCGCGTTGCGAAATCGGCATGCGGCCAAATTCGCTTTGCCAGATCACCAGTGTGTCGTCAAGCAGTCCGCGACCCTTCAAATCGGCCAGCAAACCAGCGATCGGCTTGTCTACTTCCGCACCATGCTGCGTATGATTCTTGTGGACATTTTCATGCGCATCCCAAGTATCGGTGTTCTGATTTCCAAGGCCGCCATGATATACCTGCACAAAGCGTACGCCGCGTTCCACCAACCGCCGCGCCATTAAACATTGCCGCGCAAATGGCTCTGTAATCGCTTCGTCAAGCCCGTACAATTTCTTGGTTGCAGGCGATTCGTTTTCAATATCGACGGCATCGGGCGCTGACGATTGCATTTTATACGCCAGTTCGTATGATGCAATGCGGGCGGCTAAATCGGAGTTGGCGGGGTTGTTCTTCAGATCAATCGCATTCAACTTTGCCAGCAGATCGAGCCGGGCGCGTTGTCCCTCGGCAGTGACATCCTTGGGTGGCTTCAAGTCAAAAATCGGATCGCCCTTTGACCGGAACACTGTGCCTTGAAATGCGGCAGGCATGTAGCCAGCGGTCCAATTCGCCGGGCCACCAAACGGGCCACCACGCGCATCGTAGATCACAACATAGGCTGGCAGTTCCTGATTTTCCGAACCCAACCCATAAGTTATCCAAGCACCAACACTGGGTGCACCCATGCGAATGGCACCGCTGGAAAGTTCGTAGTGAGCCATCACGTGATCGTTTGACCGGCCAATGACGGTGCGAATCACTGCCAGGTCATCCGCATGTTGCGCGACATGGGGGAAGACTTCAGAAATCTCCAAACCGCCGCGCCCATACTTTTTGAACTGGAACGCTGATGGCATCAGGGGGCCGGGGTGACCCTGACGAACAACAACCTCGCCCTTGCCATCCATCGGCTGCCCTGCATATTTGGTTAATGCAGGCTTGGGATCGAAAGTATCCATCTGGCTGACGCCGCCAGACATGAACAGCGAAATCACTCGCTTGGCCCGGGGCTTGAAGTGCGGTTGCTTGGCCGCATAAATGGAAGGCGTTGCGCCCAGTAATCCATCTTGTGCCAGCAACGATACAAGCCCAAGGCCGCTAATGCCACCGCCGGCTTCAAACAGAAAGTCACGGCGGGAAGAGAAGCGGCGAGGTTGGCTTTGCATGCAATCAGTCTACATCGGAACGCGTTGCAGTTCTACCGTGTCTTAGTTTTGCGAGCATCATACCGAGGGCTAGGAAGCCTACACCCAGCGTTGCCGGCTCAGGCGTAACGGTTGTGATGGATGCGCGGAAGTTGTCGAGGCCAGAATATTGCGGACCGTACACATCGGAATTTTGTAAACCATTCCCTGTGATGTAGCCGATCTTGATCGGTGCTCCGGCCACTGAAAAATCTGGATGGATAGTGCAATCTTGCGCATTTGAATTGTTGGTTAGACAGAAGCTATTCGCCGTCAAACCGTTCCTGGTTTTGGTGGTCCATGTGGCCGTGTCGGCGTAGAGTATCGTAGAGGACTCAGCGAATGTCGATCCACCCTGGAAG
>JBBRJC010000340.1:0-5126 GCA_038220135.1 Bryobacterales bacterium
AATTGGCCAAGGGCGATGAGAGAGGTGCGCCAGACTGGAGTGCATGTCCCTCCATTGTAGGAGAATGCAGCTAGCTGGCTTCAGGGTAACTGGGCACTGCTTCTGATTCGGGCGCATGCGGAATGGGGGCGTCGGACACACCAACAACCCTCCGAAACATTACCGTAACCGCAAGAGCCATTAAGCTAAGCATCAATCCTGCCAGTCCATCAGCCGCATAATGATAACGCCCATAAATAGTGGCGATGGAAATCAGAATGGCCATCATCATCAAGATGCGGCCGAACCATTTCCTTTCCGGCAAGGCAAGCATCATAGCGAAAGCTGCAGAAAACGAGGCCGTTACATGGCCGCTGGGAAACACGCTGGTTTGGATATCACCACGGCTTAAAATAAAAATATTAAAGCGACGCCAAACCGTCATGATGCTCGGTTGGTCCAGCAACGGGTGCTCAACTCGCGGGGAACCCGATGGGAAATACGGCAGCAGTGCATAAGCCGACAGCGTGCCTAATAAAAATAGAAACAAGAATCGATCAACACGATCGCGACGGCGGATGATGTAAAGCGCAGCCACCGACAACGGTGGAATCGCGTACATCAAAACGTAGGACAATTCCAGAATCCAGGGAATCACCGCGCCCATACTTTCAATCCCGGACCGAAGGCCAAAATCATAAAGAATAGTGCGATCCCAACCAAGCCACAACCGTTCTAAATCTTCAACATGCTGCGGCGACTGGAACCAGTTCAATTGCCAGTAGGCCACGAGGACTAGCGGAGATGGAGCCCAATCACGCACCATACTGGTCCATCGCCGCGGGTTGAAAGAATCAAGATAAACCAGGAGAAAAAGCAGAATGGGTACAGCGATTGCGGCCACTCTTTCCAGTAAAGGAAGGTTGAAGAATTGCGCTAGCAAAGCGGTATAGAAAAAGTAGGCGACAAGAACCCATTCGCTCGGGCGCAAGAGTTCTGTCAGGGTGCGGCTGCTGTCAATCATCTGGTCTGTAGGTACGATCACTATGATACCGCGCCGAAACACGACTGTATTCGGTATTTCACAAAAGCTTCGCGGCCATAGCCATGAAGATGCATAGGTTACGATGGTGAAACGAGTTGTATGACCTTTACATTTTCCATTCTCCTGATTGTGGCCCTTGTCCTGTGGGTTGGATTTGCGGGTGGCGCACTAACTTTGCACGAAAGTGATCCGGCTGGAAATGCACTGTCAAACGCTTACACATCAATTATCGGAATGGTCCTTTGGGTTGTGTTGGCAGCACTTTTGCTTGTAGCATCCAAACGCGGTGAATGGCCGGGATGGGCTGCAATAGCCGCCTGGATACTGGTTCCCACCTCCGGTGTCACAGCAATTGCGGTGATTCAGTCAATGAGCAGGGACGGATCGCGTGGAAAAATTCTAGTAGTGATACCGATCATTGCTCCGTTTTTGCTACTCGGCTATGCCAGTTGGCAGTTTTTCCCATCACTGCGCTCTATGGCCTATGGCGGCACGGCGAATGTAATCGTATGGAGTTCGCTGCTGGCAGTTTCGGTTCTTCCATGGCCTGTGATGATGCAGTTCTCGCGCGAAAGCAAGGCTCGCATCGCTCAACAGCGGATCGCCCATACTATGGAAAAAACCAGGGAAGATAGCGAAGAAAAGGCAAAGGAGCTAGCTAAATGGTTGCCCAAATTTGAAGCTCTGACCAATGAGGATTCTTTATACAAATGGAGAGAATTCACGGGTCACGGCGAAGATCTCAGGGAAAAAGCATTTGCAGGAATGCGGGTGTTGAAAAATAGGCAGAAAGAAGCAGAGGAAATGTTGGAAGCTGGTTCAAACTGGCCGCTCATCGAAGCCGCGAATCTTGATCTCGAAGCAACTCCCGTTTTTTGTGAAAGATCACGGAAGCTCATAAGGCGACAAACTGCGCAGATAGTTCCGCCTGTGCCAGGACGTCCTTACGACTGGGAAAAACAATCTGTTGATCCCTATCTTCCAGCCCTGGAATGGCTTCTAACCCATGGTTGCCCCTGCAAAGAAGAATTGGCAGTAATGGAAAATGCCGTCAGTGCCTACCCCGCCGCCACTGGGCGAAATCAAACGCTGGCAACATTGGCCCGGCTAAGAAAGCTGGGTGCATTATAATGATGCATGGTGGGTTAAAGTAACGTATCCTGCCACTGCTGGCGTCATCTTATCTTCTGGAATTCTATGAACAAGTCACTCTTGGCAACGCTCGTTCTATCAACGACCTTCTCCGTTTTCGCAGCCGACTGGCCCGATTGGAGAGGACCGAAACGAGACGGCACATCCACCGAAAAAAACCTTCCGTCATCCTGGTCACCGAAAGGTGAGAACCTTTTATGGAAAGCACCTTATGGTGGAATTTCCGCTCCGGTGGTACACAAAGACCGCGTGTACATCATGAACACCGAAGGCACTGGCGCCAAAATGAAGGAAAGGTTGATGGCCTTTGATGGTTCCAGCGGCAAGTTGCTGTGGGAACGCAAATGGGCAATTTTCCTCAGCGACGTTCCGCCACATCGCATGGCCTGGAGTTCTCCGACAGTGGACCCGGAAACCGGTAATGTGTTTGCATTTGGTGGTCATGGCCAGCTTTGGTGCTTCACACGCGAAGGCAAGGAAGTTTGGAATCGTTCGCTCGGCGAAGAATTTGCATGGGTAACCACACACGGCGGCCGGACTCCGGCCCCTGTGATTGATGGCGATCAAGTGCTGTTGAGCGGTGTAACAACCGGATGGGGAACGCAATCGCGCGCCGCTCATCGCTTCTTCTCCTTCGATAAGCGTACTGGGGAAAATATTTTCGTGACAACACCCGGTGGCCGACCCTATGACACCACTTATTCGCCACCCATGATTGCGGAACTTGGTGGGCAGCGCTTGTTTATCGTTGGTGGCGGAGATGGTACGGTTCATGCGGTAAAGGCGTTGACTGGTGAACCAGTTTGGAAGTTCGGCATGTCCAAGCGCGGCATTAATACCGGCGTGGTGATCAACGGCTCAACGGTTTATGTAAGCCATTCGGAAGAGAATTTGGCCACTAGTGAAATGGGTATGCTGGCAGCGCTGGACGGCACATTCAAGGGAACGATGGGCAAAGAGCAAATCAAGTGGTCCGTCCCTGGTTTTCAAGGCGGCGTGAGCAGCCCGTTCATTGATGGAGATCGCATCATACAGGTTGACAATGGCGCAAACGTATTTGCTTTCGACCTTGTCACGGGCCGGCAGATCTGGAAATACAACCTGGGAACGATTCAGAAATCGACAGCAGTGTTTGCTGATGGCAAGATCTATGTTGGCACCGAGAATGGCAAGTTTTTCATTCTCAAACCGCACAACGATCATTGTGAAAAGCTGAGCGAAGTAACCTTCCGCCAACCGGCACCAGGGCAGGAGACCGGCGAAAAAGTAATCGCTTCTGCTGCGGTCAGCGATGGACGTGTTTTCATTGTGACCAACGAAAGTATCTACGCAATCGGCAAGAAAAATGTGACACCAACCGTCTACCCGCCGGCCCCGCAAAAGGGCGAAGGCGAGCCAGCTTATCTGCAGGTGATTCCAGCGGAATTGATCGCAGCTCCGGGGCAGTCGATCAGCCTTCGAGTACGATCTTTCGATGCGCAAGGCCGCTTGCTGCGCGAAGAAAAGCAAGTGGAATGGAGCACTGGAACATTGAAAGCCACCGCAGCAGCAGGCAAGTTGACCATCAATGCGGCTTCACCGTCAACAGCGGGAGTGGTTACGGCAAAGTTGGGCAAGCTGACCGGCCAGCTTCGTGTACGCGTGGTGAAATCGCTACCCTGGACATGGACGTTTGACGATTTGAAAGACAAGGCAGTTCCCGCAGAGTGGATCAACTGCAACACGAAGTTTGAAACACGAGCAGAGGAGGGAGGCAACGTACTGGTGAAGCTCGCCGATAATCCAGCCACCAAGCGTGCCCGCGCCTTCTTCGGCCCAGTAGACATGCACGATTACACGGTGGAAGCACAAACCCGATTTGCTCAGAAGCGCCGTCAGATGGGCGATTCTGGATTAGTGGCACAGCGCTATAATCTGGTGTTGTTCGGCAATGCGGAAAAGGTGGAACTGCAATCCTGGCAACCAGAAACTGAGCGCACCGTTAGCGCAAAGTTCCCAGTAAAGTGGGACGTCTGGTACAAAATGAAGCTGCGTGTGGAATCGATGGGCGGTACCAAGGTTCGGGCGCTGGGCAAAGTGTGGGCGGCAACTGATCCTGAACCTTCTGCCTGGACAGTGGAACGAATTGATGATGATGGCAACCTTATGGGTGCCCCGGGCATCTATGCAGATGCGCCCTTTGAAGTATTTTTCGATAACCTGAAGGTGGCCAAGAACTAATGAATAAGAAGATTGCCCTGATCGTATCCATGGCTGGTGTATCTAGCCTGCTGTTTGCTTCAGACCCGAAGAAAGATTGGCCTATGTGGGGCGGCACCAATGACCGCAACATGCTGTCCACCATGAAGGGTGCACCAACCACTTGGGACATCGCCAAAAAGACCAATGTGAAGTGGATGTCCGCACTGGGTTCACAAACCTATGGCAACCCGGTTGTCAGCGATGGCGTTGTGCTGGTTGGCACCAACAACGAAGGCTTACGCGTTCCGGCAGAGGGCGGGGACCGTGGCGTGGTGATGGCTTTTGATGAAAAAACCGGGGCGTTTCTCTGGCAAATCAGTCACGAAAAAATCGCCAGCGGCCGTGTCAACGATTGGCCTTATCAGGGTGTTTGCTCGTCACCTGCGGTTGAGAACGGCATTGTCTACTACGTTTCCAATCGCGGCGAAATTGTTGCTGCCGGATTGAAGGATGGAAAGATCATCTGGAAGTTCGACATGATGGAAGAAGTTGGCGCATTTCCACACAACATGTCCAACAGCTCACCGGCAATTTATGGTGACCTGCTTTTCGTTTCCACCTCAAATGGACAAGACGAATCGCACGTCAACGTTCCTTCGCCGAAGGCTCCGTCAATCATCGCGGTGAATAAGAAAACAGGCAAGCTGGTATGGGAAGCCAATCAGGTTGGCGAAAAGATTTTGCATGGACAATGGTCTTCGCCAGCAGT
>JBBRJC010000341.1:0-5120 GCA_038220135.1 Bryobacterales bacterium
AGTCGGGGAAACCGTGAATCATAATGACCAGCGGCCCTTTACCGATGCTGGCGTAATGGATCTTTACACCAGCCGAGTCGGCATACCCATGCTCAACTTTTGATTCGATATCGGCAGCGCAAAGCGTGAGCGCCGCTGCTAGAAAACATGCTGCAATTCGCATTGGAATATTGCTATTGTATCGATTCCGCAAAAAGAAAAAAGGCCAGCAATCACTTGCTGGCCTTTTTTCATATGTGCGGGAGCGCAAAACTTAGTAGCGGTAAGTGTCCGGCTTGTAAGGGCCTTCCACCGGTACCCCAATATATTCAGCTTGCTTTGCGGAAAGTACGGTCAATTTCACACCGATTTTTTCCAGGTGCAAGCGGGCAACTTCTTCGTCCAATGCCTTTGGCAATGTATAGACACCAATTTTGTAGGTATCTTTGTTCTTCCACAGATCCAGTTGAGCCAGCGTCTGGTTTGAGAACGAGTTTGACATCACAAAGCTGGGGTGGCCAGTGGCGCAACCAAGGTTGACCAGGCGGCCTTCTGCAAGCATGAAAATGCTGTTGCCTGAACCGAATGTGTACATATCAACTTGAGGCTTGATGTTGGTACGCTTCACGCCGTCGGTGGTGTTCAACAACTCAACCTGAATTTCGTTGTCGAAGTGGCCGATGTTGCAAACAATTGCCTGATCCTTCATGTGCTTCATGTGGTCGAAGGTGATGATGTCCACGTTGCCGGTGGTGGTAACGTAGATGTCGCCGCGACCGAGAGTGTCTTCCACCGTGGTCACTTCGTAGCCTTCCATTGCAGCCTGCAACGCATTGATCGGATCGATTTCCGTAACAACCACACGGGCGCCCATGCCACGCAACGATTGTGCAGAACCCTTGCCAACGTCGCCATAACCGCAAACCACAGCGATCTTACCGGCAAGCATCACATCAGTTGCACGCTTGATGCCGTCAGCCAGCGATTCGCGGCATCCGTAAAGATTATCGAACTTCGACTTGGTGACCGAATCATTAACGTTGATGGCAGGAATCAACAACTTGCCATCCTGCTGCATCTTGTAAAGACGATGCACACCGGTGGTGGTTTCTTCAGAAACACCGCGCCATTCGGCAACAATCGAATGCCACATGGTTGGGTTTTCTTTGTACACTTTCTTGAGCAGGTCTTTGATCACCGACTCTTCATGGCTGCCCGACGGAGTGTTCACCCAATCGCTGCCATTTTCCAGTTCGAAACCGTTGTGGATAAGCAACGTAACGTCGCCACCATCATCCACAACCAACTGCGGTCCCTTGCCACCAGGATGACAAACAGCCTGGTATGTACACCACCAATATTCTTCCAGCGTTTCGCCTTTCCACGCGAAAACGGGAACGCCAGCAGCGGCGACTGAAGCAGCGGCATGATCTTGCGTAGAGAAAATGTTGCAGCTTGCCCAGCGCACATCTGCGCCAAGGTCAATCAGTGTCTCAATCAGCACTGCCGTTTGAATGGTCATGTGCAATGAGCCAGTGATGCGTACGCCTGCCAACGGTTTCGATGCTGCGTATTTGTTTCGGATCGACATCAAACCGGGCATTTCCTGCTCGGCGATGGAAGTTTCTTTCCGGCCCCATTCGGCCAGAGCCATGTCTGCGACTTTGTAATCGGTGAGTGTAGCTGTGCTCATGTTATTATTTACGATTCTTATTTTACCGCACTTGATGCATTATCTTGTACCCACCCTAGATTGAAGCGGGCATGCTTGATCGATTTGCGCTCTTCTCCAGCGCCTGGATCGTTCGTGAAAATGCTGTAAGTGACGTGAATTGTGCCATCTGCGGCTTCGATTGCCGACGGATAATGATACCGTCCCGCCGCCGGTCCTAAGGTGTCTTTTTCTAAGTGGCGTTGCCACTTCCAGGTTTTTCCTTCGTCGTCAGACATACTGACCACCAACGAATGCCTGCCGTTTTCCAAATCGTTGCAGATCATCAACCAATGACCTGAGCGCGTCTGAATCACCTCCACGCTCGAACCAGGGTTGGGCATAGCGATATCCTCGGTACGGCTCCAAGTTAGTCCCTGATCCTTAGAGACGCTGCTGTGAACGCGCTTTGGCGCCGGTCCGTTGTCGCGCATGAAGGCCATCAAGTCACCATTTGCTTTGCGCACCACTGCCGGCTGAATATTGCCGTAGCCAACTATAGGTTCACTAGCCGTCCACGTATCGCCACCGTCATCACTAATCCCCATCAGCGACATCGAATAGCCGTCACTATAAAGCGGAAGCAGCATGCGCCCATTCGGCAATTCCACAGGGTGTGTGCGCGTAAACCAGCCAAGCCGGGAAAACTGTTCGTTCTTTGCCAGATCAATCAGCCGCTTCACCTTCGGGTTGGCCGCGTCTTTGCCAATCAACTCTTCAACGCGCTTTGCCATATTCACCGGGGCCACCAAAACATTGCCCGTCTTGTTCCAAATCGGCGCGCCATCGGCCTGCATATAATCAGAAGAAAGCTTATAGTTCATCAACGCTGATTCCCATTGATGCGCCAGAATCGTCGGCCAGAAAAGCCACAGCCGCTGGCGCTTGTCAACGTACAAAACCGGATTGGTATCGGGGAATCCAGGCAGGTCAGCCAGAAGAAACGGCTTCGTCCAAACACCTGTTGAACGCGGCTTGCGTGCACCCATGATCACCACGTCATCAGCCGTTCGCTCCCCAGATCCATGGAACCAGGTCGCCATCAAATCGCCATTGGGCAACTCCACAATTGATGAAGAATGATTGTGCCAGTGTTCCATCGGGAATATAATTTCCGACTGCAAAAAAGGCTTGCTGCCAAATGCGCTGGTCGGTACATCCCAAATGGTTGAACCGATGAAGCGTTCCTTGTCCGGCGCATCGTTGTAGTAATAAACCGTGAGCATGCGTCCATCCGGGCGCTGCACAGTTCGCGTATAGCCTACGTCCCAATTACCAGCATCGGAACGTAAAATGATTTCCTCGCCCCAATGTTCGCCGCCATCGTCAGAAACGCGCGCCCGAATTCCGTAGGGTGGTTTGCGGAAGCCGTAAGTAACCACCAGCCGCCCGTCGCGCAACTTCACCAGCATCGGCGGATTGCCGCCAATCCCTTCCACCACACGGTTTACTTTGCGCCAGGTTACGCCGTTGTCGTCGCTGCGATAGCTGTCGATCCAATTGCGGTAACGAACAAGCGTCAATATCGACGTTGCTGACAATCGCACAGAAGAAGGCATGATCGCATAGTCGTCACCTTCCGGCTCCGGCGTCACATAGCCCAGCATCCGCCAGTTTTTGCCGCCGTCGATAGTGCGCGCCGCAAGCACCCGGCCTTCTTTACTGTTCGATTTTGCAGCCGTCAGAAAGATAGTCATCGTGTTCACGCCGTCAATCAAATAGTCGGTACGGGCGGCTATGCCTTTCGTCCCGAAGTCCGGCATTTGATATGGGCCTTGCCAGGACTTGCCACGATCATAAGAAAAATAGAATCGCGATGGCCCGGTATGAATGCTCGCCATGCGCGCGGTAAACGCGAAGTCAGGGGACTGGAAATTCATCGCCGTTTTCAGCTTCTCTATCGGCTTGCCAGCTTCGGTGATCACGCCGGCTTGTTGTGTTCCTGGAGGCGGCTTAAGGCCTTCAGGTTTTTCAGTGACCCACGTCAGCCCCCCATCAAGACTGCGCGCCAATAGGTGTTCGGCAGGCTTGGTGTAGTCGATGGAATGGGTTTTGTCCGAGAATTTATAGTGGCCCGATTCGAAACCAACAACCACTTCATTACCCCAGGACCAGATGTGGTGATTGGCAGGCCATCCGCCATACCGGCCAGCCTCGCGGTACACGATGTTGTGTTCAGTGGCTGCTGACAGAGTCAGGCAAAATAGTAGGCAGTACAGTATCCGTGACATGGGAAACCCATAGTCTATCGTTTCTTGAGCATCAATGAGAAGAGGTAATCCTGGGCTGCGGGCTCGTTGCGGATAATCTGCCAACTTCTAAAGGCTTCGGATGCGGAGTGAACCTCATTCAATGCTTCAACGCGAGTCCACACTCTGGAATTATCGTAATCAGCAAGATGCCGCTGTTGCTGCAATTCAACGAAGTTGGACACGACTTTTAGCAGATGATAGTCAATTGATAAATCCTCTCCATCAAGTTTCGGATCCGCCATTTTTTGCTGGCGCAACAATACTTTCTTCTGCAGTTCTGAGGCCGCTCTCATTTGACCATGCTCAAATGAGCGGGCGAGGTCAAACCTGTGTTCAGAACGTTTCCAATTCAACACAGCCTCAGAGATCAAAAGATGAAACAAAGCATAATAGGCAGTCGAAATAGCACGTCGCAAGCTTGCTTGCCGAGGCTTGCTTTTCTCTCTTCTCGCCAAGTGGTGCGCCTGCTCCAGTAAATCGTCCGCAAGCGCCATGAATCAATCCCAATCCTTCTCATTCATTTGCGCCAGTTCAGAAACGCTACGGAAATTAAAGTAGTCGATCAATCCAAGCTCCTCGGGCTCGATTTCGCGACGCAAGGCAGCTTTGACTCTCCAATTCAAATCGCTATTCATCACTTGCCTGCCCGCTTTATCGGACACCACAATCTTGAAGAAAATGGAATCATCGCCAGTCCAATCCTCACCCAGATTGAACCGGATCCGTACTACATCCGGCGCAAGTGCTTTCGCAGCGCGCTCCACACCTTCCCTGATCGCACCTTCGTCAACGTATAAACTCACCCGCTGCAATTTCTGCATGCGCATTACCTCCAACTATTCGACCAACAACTAATTCCTTCCGCACATCCCCGGGCTCCCGCACATTCCAGCCGGACAGCCACCACCTTGCGGCGCCGCCGCCGTTGGCCCACTGGCCTTGGCTGCAAATGTAGAGAACATCTGCTGCAAATGCTTCTCCCCACACTTAGGGCAGGCAAGCTCCGCTTCGTCCGACGTCCGGCGAATCAGCTTCTCAAATTCAGTTCCACAATCATCACATTGATATTCAAAAATAGGCATAATTTACTCCGCAAGCGCTAAAGCTATTTTATCAATTACTGAGCGCACCTCGGAGGTGGGCACATTGAAATTATTCACCATGATCGAAAACGCGAT
>JBBRJC010000342.1:0-5103 GCA_038220135.1 Bryobacterales bacterium
TCTCCCCACCTCACTTGCCCCTAACGCCGATTTGCCGCCACCCTATTGCTTCAGTTCCGACCAGATCCGCATCGCTTCCAATTCCAGAGGCTGTGCTTCCCCCGGTTTCGCCGCGCGCCAGGCCAAACGTCGAATTCGCAGTAAGCGCATGACGCACCACAACGAACTTGCGTGCTATGGCAAGCGCCTCGCGCGCCATCGGCACCAGCCTCTTCGCAGCGCTTCTGCGCCGTGCGAAGACTGGACAAGTCCACCAGCGATCCAGCAGTAGCCGGGTGTGACCTCCCGCGTTGCGTGTGACGGCAGCGCCAGCGCTTCGGTCAGCATAGGCTCGGCTGCCTCCAAGGCGCCCTTGATTTGTTGGCAGAGGAAGTTGCTTGCACCGTCAATCCTGGCAGACAATAATTCCCGTCGGATACTGATATTCCTGGCTTCGCTAAAGTTTCCCATTGCATGGGCCAACAGGCATAAGACCACCGAAGTTTTTGCCACTTTGATCCTCAATTCAACGCTAAAACCTAAAACCTCTTCGGAACCATTCGGAAATTAGTCGGGGATGCGCCATTGACAACGCGGCCATGCCCTTATTCCATATCAATTGCGGCATCGATTGCAGTAGTTGTAGCGGAATATCTGTTCGTAACTATGCATATAAACCTATAAACGACACTTGGACTAACTCATTGGGGTCAAACCGGCTGATATTATTTGTTCTTTCAACTGCTCCGCTGCTTGCGGCTAAAGGTGTTCCACAGTGTTCCACATTTAGCGGTTATTCCACTGCCGTTTCTGGAATTAACAATACATTACAGACGATTTCGGCACTCGTAACTCAATTTCAGGCGCTGCGATATGAGTGTGAGCTGAGGAACTGCTTGCGGAAGATTTTAAGACCATACGATTTGGACCGCGACACGAGGAAGTGATTTGTATTTGCCGTGCGCTGCGTGCTACTTTTTCAAATCTGCGGGCGGAACTCGGAAGCATTCTCCTTTTAAGTGTATACCGAGAAGAGATTTGCGCAACTCAGCGACTGCAAAATGAGAAAGCACTGGAATCTATGATTTCAATATCCAAATTGCAAAGCTTCAAAAATCCGGCAATCCACGTGCTTATGCACTCTTGCTCCGTGGATAATTGCCTGAATCTTCAAGAAATTTGGTGGAGGCGGCGGGAATTGAACCCGCGTCCGAAACGGCCTGACCTGCCAAGACTACGTGCGTAGCCACGACTTGAGTGTCAACCGGCGCCCAAAGAAGTGGCGGAACAGCGCCGATCCAGCCTGATTGATCTCGATCTCAAGCCCCAGACGGAGACTATCGACCTATCCCGTATTGTTTACACCAACTAAATCAGAGACGGGCCCCGGACTCGTGGTGGCTGGTTAAATTAATTAAGCAGCGTAAGCGAACTGCGTGTTATTGGCAGTTATGTTTTTCTGATCGTTTTACGGGAGCTCAGAACCCGGCACGCCTCAACAACCCAATTCCATCCCGTCGAAACCTGTTCGCCCCCTCCTTGGGTGCTACACTTACCAGTCTACCACTGGCGTCTACACTGCATTGGATGCATTTCGAGTCCATTTGGTTGCACCGACAAACAACAACATTCCAATTGCTGAAACACCCCACTTTGCCGGCTCTGGGACGCCTGAGCCAGCGTCGGTTTGCAAGATTAACTGTCGCGTCAGTGTGGAACTTGTGCCGTTGAAAATGATCTCGTTGTTTGGTGCTGCCCCTTTCGCCAGCGTCGTGATGCTTGCTCCAAATATTCCTGTTCCACCACCAAGACCGTTCAAGTAAGTCAGGCCGGCCGCATTTAACGTGATGTCGATGAATTGCCCGCCGTGTTGTCCACAACAAGGGATCCGAACACTGTTCCGGTCCCCAGATCGGTGAAGGCTGGGATGCCGCCCGAACCACCGGAAAGGCTTGCAATCGCGGTGCTCACATCAAACAGGGAAAGGGTTTCTGTGGGATCTCCACTTAAGTAGCTCCCGAAACCTGGAGCGGTCTGCAAGTGCATTGTCGCCGAGATGATGGTTCCGGTGACACCTGCCAGATTAAAGCTGAAGAAGCTGCGGGCTTCGCCGGGAAGACCGGAATGCCAACCGGTTCCGTAGCCTCCGCTTAGAAACACCCCGGAATCGAAATAGCGACCGGAAGTGGTTGCGGGCAAGGGAATAATAGCGCTGTAGCATGGCAGGCTTGCGCCCAATAGGCACAATGCAGCCGCACAGCAAAGTTTTATTTGATAGTTGATTTTAGTCACCTTACATTGGTTATGCGCAAAAATTTAGCCAACGGCTAATGTCGATCTAAAACTTTTGTTCCAGGCCTGCTATATTGTCTCTATCCCTTCAACTATCAACATTTCCAGTGCCGTGGCCGTGCCCGATGTGGTGCGTCGCGTTACGCCTAAAGAAGACATTGTTCACGATAGTCTTTACAACGTTGTGCTGCTCAACGATGATTTTCACTCATACGACTATGTGATTGAAATGCTGGGGAAGCTATTCTTTATTTCTGTTTCCGACGGGTTTCGTAAAGCCGAAGAGGTGGATAAAACCGGACGGGTGATTGTGATCACCTGCGAATTGCCACAAGCGCAGTTTGCCCAGGATCAGATTCATGCCTATGGTGCCGATCCGCGGATGCCTACCAGCAAGGGCAGCATGTCAGCAATATTAGAAAAAAGCTGAGTTTTCGTCAAACTTTGACTGGTCTGGCGGCCCAATACTGGGCCAGTGTTTCCGCAAGCGGCGGCATCGGCTTTACTCCGACACTTTCCAGTTTCGCGTTTGATAATGCTGAGAACTTGGGTCGTCGGGCTGCCGTGCGGTACTCCCGTTCGTTAGTTGGTTTCAATTCGGGATTGAGGCCGGCCGATTCAAAGATCAGTTTCGCCCAGTTGTACCAGCTAATTGCCTCGCCACCGCCGATGTGAAAAACCCCGGTTTGCTTTAGGGCGATGAGATCTGCGGTTCGCTCGGCGATTGCTGGAGCAAAAGATGGAGAAGCCACGTGGTCTTCCACGACTCGGATGGTTTGACCGGACTTTGCCAGGCGCAGCATCATCTCTGGAAAATTGCCCCTGGCGGTTGAAACCCCGCCGGGACCAAAAACGCCGGAAACGCGGATGACCAAGGCATCAAGGTAGGCCTGGGCATACAGTTCTCCTGCCAATTTTGAAACGGCATAGGCTCCCAGCGGGTGCGTCGAGTCGGTTTCTGTATAGGGCCGGTTGAGTGTTCCGTCGAAAACATAATCAGTGGAAAAGTGTACCAATTGCGCGTCAAGTTGGCGGCAGGCTAATGCGATGTTCCGGACGGCGAGAGCGTTGGCGGAATAAGCAGCAAGTGGCTCTGTTTCGGCAATGTCGACCTGGTTGTAGGCCGCAGCATTAAGCACGACCTTTGGGTCTATGGATGCAAGAGCGCTCTCAACGGCTGCGGCATCGGTAACATCGACTGTTCGTCTACTAAGACCGGTAACCTCATAGCCACGGGCACGAAATTGGGTGACAAGTTCCTGGCCGAGTTGACCGGCGCTACCAAAGATGACTGCTCTATTCATTCAAACAAAGAATATCATTTTTGTTTTGCGGTTCGGACAAAAAGTTAGAGTCAGTCACCCTTGATTGCCCTTTGATCCCTTCGATGAGTGTTGCAAGTTGACTCATTTGGTTTAAAATTTCCTTCATCTCAAGCCCAATGGCATAGCGTGGGCGTTCCGGGGTGAGCGCGTGGGGGTCGTGCGGGCCAACATATCGAACTTCGGCGAGTACCATGGAATCTGGCAGATCGATCTGAATAGCAGCGCCTACCGGCAGCGGTTGTTCGGAAATGATACGGAGCCCGGAGCCGGAGATATTTTCGAGCGTACCAAAAATCTCATGATCTTCAGTGTTGAGACCATCACCCAATACTTTCGCCTTTAGGGGCTGGTGTACATCAAATCGGATTTTGGTCCGTCGTTCCATAATGGGACATATCGGAAGGAATGGGACTAGCGTGAGAAAAAGTTAGCGGGCGATTATTTTTGCGGCGAATATTGCGATGATTGCCAGCAAGACTATGGTGAAACTGATAGCAATGCGTTTTGTCATCGAAACCAAGCCGATGCCTTCGTTGGCAATTGGCTTTAATAATGCTTCGGGCAGGCCAACTTCCTGTTCAACGAGGCTTGGGGCGATCGACTTTGGCGCGTAGCGGGCGGAAAGTGCTGATGGCGTGCCTCGTAATGCTTTTGCCAATTCTTCCCGGCCATTGCGGTCAGCAAGAAGGATTGTCGCAGAATTCGATGATTGCATGGTCTCTTCCAGCTTTTGCCTGAGTTCGACGGGCAAATCATCCTTTGAACGAAACCATTGGGCTCCGCTCGAATTGTAAACCATGATGGTGAACGTTCTGAGGGTGGTCTGTTCCATGGCCTTTATACGTTGGAGACGTTCGGAACAATTTCAGGAACGCCCGCATTATCCAGTATAGCCTGGATGAAACCCAGAGCAGCTTTCGACAAAGCCTTGTCCCTGCGGTAAATCAGGGCAAGCCGCCTTGTCATTGGCTCGGGGCCCATGCTGAGGGAAATCAGCCGGTCTGTGGAAACTTCTTCCACGCAATTGGAAGCGGACAAAAATGAAATGCCTAAGCCAGCCATAACAAAGCGCTTGATCATTTCCGTTGAATCCAGCTCCATTGAAACCTGCAGCTTGTCTTCAACCGGTTCAAGCCAGGAGTTGAGACGGGCTCGCGTTGTGCCGCTTTTTGGCAGCAATAAGGAATATGCTGCAACTACTTCGGCCGTTACGGTATCGGTTCTGGCAAGCGGGTGGCCGGGCGGAACAATCACCTTAATCTCATCGGTATGAATCGGTACAACCTGTAGTTTCCGTTCCGTAATTGGTATCTGGGCGATTCCAAAATCGGCTAAATTATCCACCACCGCTTCCACCACGCGAATGCCGTATGAGCGGTCCACGTGAAGCTGGACGTTGGGGAACATTTCCTTATAACGGGAAAATACGTCAGGCAATACGTAAATGCAAGTGGCTTCATTGGCGGCGATGACCAATTCACCACGGGGAATGCGTTCCAGTTCGTTG
>JBBRJC010000343.1:0-5079 GCA_038220135.1 Bryobacterales bacterium
ACTGTTGCAAATCACGGAAGGTGTTGCGGCTGCGCAAACACCGCTTCCGACGGGGCCAAGTGTAATGAATCCACTGTTAAAATTGGTCACTGCAAGATCGGTACCAACCAGCGTTGTATCCGCTGAATTGCTGGTTAGGAAAAAGTCAGCCACCGATGCATACCGGAAGGTTTGGCTAGTGGGACTGTTGTTGGTTAGTGTCAGCGATGAAATGTCATCGGTGGCAGTGAACTTAATGGTTGCTCCGGTCAAGGTCCCCAATGAGCCGTCAAATTTCTGCACCGTGAGGTTGACGAGGAAGTCTGTCAACGTCGGACCTTGTGTGCTGGTGTAAGAAATCGTCGCAGCGTTTGAGATGCCAGCGGCAATCGTTAGTGCCGCCGCGATGGACATCATTTTGTTTCGTATTTTCATTTTCTCTCCCTATTCCTCATCGAACAATCCATGTCCCAAAGCGCGAACTGGTTCGTTCCTTTCCCAGAGACTAGTTAGTTGCAGTACTAGTACCTAGTTAGTCTACAAGGAGTATATCATGTAACAAAATGGAATAAGCACGCTCAGTTACCTTAATTACAACCTTAGAGAAAGTCCTAAGTAAGTACTCAGGCCCGGCAGGGTACTATTTGCGACTTGGCTTGGGCTTGAACAACAAATGAAAGGCTGTGTCTCCAAAACCGCATCCTAATTGATGGGAATCGGGATTAGGCCACACTGGTAAAGGGCAAGAGTTGCATTTTCCGGACCGGGCCATCCAGCAATTGTTCCTTCCAGAAGCGTTTTGGGATTATCGGTGCGATTTAAACGGCTGAATGCCACGTTTCATTTGCTGTTGGCATTTCTGTATTGGGTTTGTATGGCGTGGCATGTCCGCGCCTGCAAAAGCGGAACCCGCAGCTTGCCGTCATCCAGCAAACACATTCGGTTGGCCAAACAGCGGCAAAACATTGACCCCAACGGCCACCCCGCGCTAAACTGAAATGTAATCATCGCTGCAAGCGAAGCTCTGGAAGTCTGCCTTTGCGCCGTGATTATGTAAGTTTCCGTAGAGGTTGAAGTACCAGCACTGTAGGGCAACCACTTCAGTTCAGCTTGAAAGGCCTTAACCCGGTCAACATGCGGGCAGGTGAATTTTGCGGACGTTGGGTTCCTCAAACAAAGTCTCCATAGGGGAAGGTGAGCGTGGCAGCTCCTAGAATGGCTCGGCAAATGCGTCAAGGTCCAATCAAGATTTTCTCGGGTAATTCCAACCGCGTGCTCGCGCAGGAGATCTGTGATGCGTTGGGTGAACCATTGGCCGATGCTTCCGTCCGGACTTTTGCCGACGGTGAAATTCACCTGCAAATTAAGGAAAATGTCAGGGGCGCGGATGTTTTCGTGATTCAGTCGACCTGCTCCCCGGTTGAAAAGAATCTGATGGAACTGTTGCTGATGATGGACGCATTGAAGCGGGCCTCAGCAGACCGCATCACAGCAGTGTTACCCTATTATGGGTATGCCCGGCAGGATCGTAAAGACCGGCCGAGGGTACCGATCTCGGCGAAGTTGGTTGCCACGTTGATTGAGACGGCTGGTGCAGATCGCGTTTTAGCGCTGGATTTGCATGCTGCTCCGATTCAGGGATTTTTCGATATCCCGGTGGATCACTTGTTTGCCTCGCCGGTTTTGGTGGAAAGTTTTCGCGAGAATCCCATTCCTGATTTGATGGTGGTTTCGCCTGATGCTGGTGGCGTGGAACGCGCGCGTGCCTTTGCCAAAAGGTTGAATGCTCCGATCGCTATCATCGACAAGCGGCGTGAGGAAGCAAATGTTGCGGAAGTAATGCACGTTGTCGGTGACGTTGAAGGTAAGAATTGTTTGATTGTGGACGACTTGATTGACACAGCGGGTTCACTGGTGAAGGGCGCCGAAGCACTCTTTGCGCATGGCGCATTGAGTGTATTTGCATGTGCGACGCACGCAGTGATGAGTGGCCCGGCGGTTGAGCGGATTCAGAATTCGCGCATCAAGGAAGTGTATTTCACAAATAGTATCCCGCTGAAGCCGGAAGCATTGGCCTGCGAGCGCATTAAGACTCGTTCGGTTGCACCGCTGCTGGCCCAGGCAATCCAGTCCATTCACGAGGAGACCTCGGTTAGCACCTTGTTTTTATAAGGTGCCAATTGGACGGCGAAGTCAAGTTCCCAGGAGTTCGAGATGAGAAAAGATATTACAATCGCCGCTGAACTACGCACCTCGCGCGGCAAGAACGAAGCCCGCCGCTTGCGGGTCGCGAAGAAAATTCCGGCCATCGTTTATGGGACCGGAAAGGATCCGGTTGCAGTCAGCGTGAGTCCGAAGGATGTTAATAAGATCATCTATTCGTCGACAGGCCACAACACGATTTTCGATGTCCAGGTTGGCGAAGCCGCTTCTGAGCCGGTGATGATCGTCGACTGGTTGCGCGATCCGATCAAGGATCACCTGCTGCACATCGACTTCCTCCGTATTGATTTGGCGAAGCGCTTGCACGTTAAGGTTCCTGTACATGCCACTGGTGAGTGCAAGGGTGTGAAGTTGCAGGGCGGTATGCTTGAGTTGGTTGTTCGTGAAGTGGAAGTGGAGTGCCTGCCAGACGACATTCCTGAAGTATTCAACATCGACGTCACGGAATTGAGCGTTCACGAAGCGATTCGTGCCAACGATCTTCCAATGACTGGTTCGATGAAGTTGTTGACCAATGGCGATGCAGTTCTTGCACACGTTGTAACTCTGAAGGCTGAAGCTGCTGCTGAGGAAGCCAAGGCTGCTGAGCCGGAAGTTGCGGCTAAGAAAGGCAAGAAGGAAGACGCGGCTGCCGCGCCTGCAAAAGACGCAAAGAAGAAGTAAGTTTTCCCGGTGCCGGACGAAAATTCCAAAGGGTATCTTATTGTTGGGCTCGGCAACCCCGGCCCCGAATACGAGAAGACGCCGCACAATCTTGGGTTTCTGGCAGTCGACCGGTTGGCAGAACGGCACGGCATTCGCATAACGCGAAGCGAGGCAAAAGCTTTGAGTGGCGTAGGCACGGTGAACGGAGTGCCTGTGGTGCTGGCTAAGCCGCAAACGTTCATGAATTTGAGTGGACCGAGTGTTAAGCAGTTAATGGTGAAGCACTCGCTGGGCATCGGGAACCTGATATTGGTTGTTGATGAGCTGGCTTTGCCCTGGATGAATATTCGCATTCGTTCAAAGGGGTCCGCTGGCGGTCACAATGGCACAAAGAGTGTGATTGAGGCCCTGGGTAGCCAAGAGTTTTCCCGGCTTCGGCTGGGAATTAGTCCGGAGCATCCGATTGCGGATGCAGCGAAGTTTGTGCTCGCGCCAATACGGCGAGCGCAGTTAGAAGAACTGGATTTGCTGTTAGGCCAGGCGGCCGACGCAGTGGAATCTATAATCGCTAATGGCGTCGAAAAGTCCATGACGGCTTATAACCGTCGCGCCGGAGGCACTGAAAAGATACAGGAATGAGAATCTACGAAGAGCTGTTTATTCTAAAAACCGGTTTGCCGGAAGAGGAAGTAGCGTCGATCATCGAACAGATCAGCGGCGTTATTACTTCAGGCGGCGGAACGATTGAAAAGAACGACAATTGGGGCGTCCGAAAGCTTGCTTATCGCGTAAAGAAGCAAGTGGAAGGCGTCTACGTGCTGATCCAGTTTACTTCTGGACCCACGATTGTCAAAGAAATTGAACGCCGTCTCCGTGTGAACGACAACGTTTTAAAGTTCATCACGGTGCGCATCGACGAGAAGCTGAAGAAGGTGGAAAAGCGTAAGAAGCAGCGTGAAAAGCGTGCTGCGCGTAAGCCGCAAATTGTAGCTCCCGCCGCTCCAAGCCCTGCCTTGGCACCTGCCCTGCCCGCTGCTCCGGCAGCTCCAGCACCGGCAATGCCGGCTGACGATTCAGCACCTGCTGAACCGGTAGTGCCCACAACTGAGCAAGAAGTCGCAGCAGTAGTTGAAACAGTTGTTGAAGCACCTGCCGAAACCGTTGCGCCCGCTGAAACCGCACCGCAAGAAGGCGCGGGGAACTAAGGAGGAACGAACATGGCTGAATCCAGAGGCGGAAGACCAATAGCTGCATCGCAGCGGCCCACCGGCGGCGACAAAGCGATTGTCAGTGGTAAGAAACAGTATTTCCGGCGGAAAAAAGTCTGCCGTTTTTGCGTGGAGAAAATCGACGATATCGATTTTAAAAATGTCCGTATGCTTGAAAATTTTATTTCTGAGCGCGGTAAAATCACTCCTCGCCGTATTTCGGGCGTGTGCACTCCGCACCAGCGCCGTTTGACCGAGGCGATCAAGCAGGCTCGTAACATCGCCCTGCTTCCGTTCGCGTCGAAGGTTTAAGGTAGAGGCAAGTAGCATGGAAGTCATTCTCAGACAAGACGTAGATAAACTCGGAATCCGTGGCGCTGTTGTTACAGTGGCCCCGGGTTATGCCCGCAACTGTCTCATCCCTCAAAGTCTGGCGGTACCGGCAACAGCGTCGAACAAAAAGATTGTAGAGCAGGAACGCCAGGCGCATCTTCGTAAAGATGCCAAACTGGCTAGCGAAGCAGTGGAACTTGGCAAGCTCATTGGTGCCGAAACCATTCGCATTTCGCAAAAGGCCGGCGAAAACGATCACTTGTTCGGTTCAGTTACGTCGAAAGATATCGCTGATTTACTGGCTGTTAAAGGTTATACAATCGACCGCCGTAAGGTGGAGTTGGTAGAACCGATCAAACAGTTGGGCGAATACAAGGTCTCGATCCGTCTCCACAAAGAAGTTACTGTGGAGATCCCGGTCATCGTCACCAAGGAAGAATAGCCAGTTACTTGCGCCATCACCGCAAGGCGAGTGGTTGCAACCGGCTGATCTAAACGAGACCGGAAGCTTTGGAGAGCCCTCCAGGCTTCCGGTCTTTTTCCGTTATAAGGAGCACTACGAATATGTTTGAATTGACTGGGCAAACTGCAATTGTAACTGGCTCGGCTACTGGAATTGGCGAAGCAATCGCCCACCGCCTCGCTCGTGCCGGGGCCAGAGTTGCCGTGGCTGACTTGAATCTGGAAGGGG
>JBBRJC010000344.1:0-5077 GCA_038220135.1 Bryobacterales bacterium
CACGTCATAGGCAATTTGCAATGCAAGCGCGCCGGTCCAGCTATCTTTGAAAGAGCTGTTTACGAAATTGATTGATCGCGGTCTAACGGTGTTGTTCGCCTCAATCAGTGCGCAGGCTGCAAGCGTAGTGGGATCGTTCGGGCCCCAAACCAGAACACCTGTAAGCGCAGCGTTCCTGAACTGGGTAAATTGAATGTTGACGTCATGAAGATCGGGGCCGAGGAGGCTTAAAGAACGGCCCAGCGCATCCCTGAAAAGGACATTAAAAATGGTGATATATGAGGCCGTCTGAACCACCATATCGCTGGCGTGGCTTGGTTGGATACTCCCCGGGGGGTCCATACAGAGGGGTAAATTTGTTAAAGCCTCGTTGTTCCCATCGACAATAAAATGTTTAAAGTTCACATTTTGCGCGTTTGAATTAATTGTAACCAGAGGCATACATCCCTTAATCCGCTCCAAAACAGTTGCCGGATAGCTGCCGCTCAAAGTGCCCTGAACGGTGATATTGCTTCGCGTGATGTTGATCGGACTGTTCACCACAAGACTGCTGTTTGCCGTTCCATCAGAGCCGATGAAAAAGATGCCGGCCGGTAGTTGGCAGATAGAGGACATAGTGCTTCCTGCAGTGACGCACGAGTAGAAACTTTGTGGAATGATACCAGTGAGGCCACTATTGGCAACCACTGGAATAGTATAAGCCACAACCTGCCAGGAGTCGCCCAATCTTGAGTATAGGTTTATGTAAACATTTGAAAGCCCAATAGGAATGCTGTCAAATATAACGGATCGGTCAGCAAGAGGTTCGGCTCGGCGATGATTATATGAATAAAACAGATCTACTCCGTTAGGTTGTGATCCTATGGTAAGCCAATATTCTTGGACTCCAGTTCCTGCATCCCATGTAATTGTTGTCGATCTGCCGGCGGTCAGGGTTGAGGTTGGTGTGGGCGATATCAACCTTGCAAGCGAAGGATCCGGCGGAAGTGATATACCAGCGACGGTTTCGTAGCGGTACGACTTCTGTGAATAATCTGTGCATTCAGGGTTGGTAACGTTTTGACAGATATGTGAATAGATGGATACAAAAACAGGCCGTCCACGGGAATTTATAGGGAGTGTAATGTTTTTACTGGTGCTCGACAAATATGTTGCTGAGGAATAATCATTGGAACCAGGCGTCGAGCCAACTGTTAAGAAATATTCTCCAATCACTTTGTCTCCAATTGGCGATATCGCGTCCCAGATGAACGTTTGTTGGCCTTGCAGAAGCGTAGTAGTTGGCGGGGATGTGATGCCGCTGATTGTCACTGACGGCGCTGCGGTTAATAGAAATGAAGAACTGAAACTCTGTACTCCGGAAGGCATAACAGATTCCAGCTTCACGTAGATATAGGTGCTGTTTCCGGTTCTATATTTATTCAGTCCGCTCAATGTGAAAGCGGTGTTCGACTTAGCGATGTCAATACCATTCAAGACATCAACCCCTCCGGGAGAAGTTCCCGCAAATAAACGATACCTGTCCACGTTCGAGCCTTGAGTCCACGTCAGTTGCGTGAAATCTCCAGTAATAACAGTGCTATTTGTTGGCGAAACGATTGATGAAGGCCGACTTTCATCAGCCGCATACACCGTAAATTCGCTCAGTATTGCAACACCTTGAACGTAGGCAGTGATTTTCCCGTTGACTAATCCGCCATTCGCCACGATGCCTGAAACGGAAATGGACGTGCCGAAAGTGCATTGGTTGGCGTAGGTAACATTATTAAAACCGATAGGATGACTAAACAATTGAAAACAATAGCTATCAGCGTTAGCTACAGGGTTCCAACTGAACATGGCGGAAGTGGACGTCAAATAGCTACCGGCGATTGGACTGGTGAGGACTGCACCGGAAGCAGTTTGGCCTGGCGTCCAGTAGCCAAGAGTACCTGAGCCATATTGAAAACTACAACCATATTCGTCGCAATCTCGATAGTAGTAGCTGGCAACAACTTGCTTGGTTACTGGTGTGGAGGTGGAGATGCGTAAGGAAACACCGAAGTACGGATCATACGTAGAATTTTGAAGGTCAACGGAACATGTCCCACTCGATAACACTGAAGACCAGCCAATATTTCCAGACTGTGAGTAATCGTAGTCAATGCTTCCAGAATTTGTTTGAAACAAAGTTACCTTTGGGCCGCTCCAAGAAGTCGCGAAAGTGAGGTAGCACGAATGCAATATTTCGCCAGGGTTGTTATTGATGATCAGCGTGATAGGGCCAGTGCTTACAGCGATCGCAAGCCGTAGGTCTGCGGTATTCCCAGCGAGTGGGCTGGAGACCAAACTCACTTGGCCAGAAGCAGTGAGTACCAAACTGGAAAGAATCAGAAGGCGTGAAAGTTGCTGTATCATTTGGCACCAACGGTGGGCGAAACCAGATAGATGTAACGGACAGTTTGAGTGGATTTACTTAACGTTAAGGGAACCGTGTGATGATTATTTGTCACGGCAATTTGCGATTCATTGGAAAGCGTAAGCCCATAGCCCTTAACGTGTAGAACACGGGCTTGGTTGACGGGCAAAAGCGATTCGTAAAGGACTCCGTCGGGCGTAGGATGCTTCGCCTTCAATTCCCTGTGGACGGAATTATTGGGGCCTTCTACAGCGATATGAACCCCTTTGGCGACCTGCTTCACATTTGGCAACGTCTTTACCTGCTTTTCCGACAAAAGGCCTTGCGGATCTTTCACTTCAACTTGAACCAGCCGCCCATCAAGTAAAGATACTACGATACCTGTGACTTGCTGCTTTGCAATCAATGTCGTGAATTTTTGACCGGGCTCACCCAGCCAGATACAAGGGTCTACCAGTGAAAATCTTTCGGGCGCTTCAGCGCAGACGGAATAATCGCCGACGTCCAAGCCCGAGATTTGAAATGTCCCGTCGCTTTTGCTGCGCGTCGCAGGGCTGGTCCATCTTGTGGGCGAAGTTCTGACGGCCCTTACTCTAGCCAGTGCAACCGGTTTTCCAGAAGGAGTTAGAACTTTGCCACTAATTAGGGCACCTGGTTTTTCAGGCGGTAACCGTTGAGCAAATATGGCAGATGTGGGGAGTAAAATGCTTAAAGCAACTAAACTACGCTTGATGATGGTCATAAATAATGGAGGATTTAAGGTTCTGCTTCGATCTTCTTAAGAAGAATAACACATTTTGTTTTTATTGCAAGCGCAAACTCTAAAACGAAGCCAATTGGTAACCTTAATGCAATAAAATGGCGATCCTCCTCTAATCCTTTCGACTTGCTACCGGCCTGCCATTTCTAGCTCGCATTCACGGCTCCCCAGCTATGTTTGCGATTCGGATTTTCATTTAGAACGCCGGGAACGTCAGTTGCCGCGCGGACTCAACATTGGGAAGTTGCTGGCCAGCAATTTGTCTTCCTGTTTCAAAAGTAGCGCATGGTTGCAAAGTGCTACCCGATCGATTTTGGCAAGACACTGAAAATAGGATAAATATAAGTTTTCACTTCGGGGGATTCTATTTGTTTGGATTCCCATTGACACAAAATTGGGTTCGGTTTTTCGCGGAGATGGTGGAAGGCGGATTGGGTTTGTTTTGCATGTTTGTAATTGATTGCTGAAGTTGCTGTATGCCCGACTCCCTTGCGGCCGCGCGGCGGATCGGTAACCTAAAGTCGGTCTACGCGATCTCCATTTTCTCAGGGTTCCACTTGATTGCGCGGCCTTCGGCGAGGCTCATGTTTGCCAGGAGCGCGGGGCCTGCTGCGCGGAATCCGTACACGCCATCTTCTACAAATGGTTTGCGGCTGCGGACGGCTTCGTGGAAGTTCTTGTGATGGTCCAGGTGCGCCTCGTGCCCTTTGGGTGGCGGGATGAACTCTTCCTTTGCTGCGATCGTTTGAGCGCCGTTGGGATACTTTTCCTTGTAGTTTTGCAGATACTCGTCCTGCACCTTTTTGGAAAACGTGCCAATCGAATAACCAGGGGCTGTTTCGCGCGGCGTGCGTGTCAGGTGAATACCCTTCATCGTCGTCACCATCTGCCCGCCACTGCCAACAAAGCGGAAGCCGAACTTCTCTGACGGCGTGCCGCTTGCAAGATTGACTCGCAACGCCAGTGTGAATTCCGGATGCGCTGCTGTTTTCGGGTAGTCGAGCAAAGCCAGCATCACGTCAGCCGCATCGCGGCCATCCTTCCAGAAACGTACGCCTCCCGAGGCATATACGCGCGTCGGTCCTATGGAGCCAGTAACCAAGTGCAACCCACTGAGCAGATGCACGAACAGGTCGCCAGCTACTCCTGTTCCGTAATCGTCATAATTGCGCCAGCGAAACAGGCGGACCGGTTCAAATGGGCGCTTTGGCGCATGGCCAATAAAGCGATCCCAGTCGACAGTTTCCGGCGTTGCATCGGTGGGCAGTGAATATTGCCAGGCACCGAGGGCTGTGTTGCGATCAAGCCAGGCCTCAACCATATTCAATTCGCCGATGGCTCCTTCAGCCAGAAGATCACGCGCCCGTTCAAACACCTTGGAACTAACGTATTGACTGCCGATTTGCAGGATACGCCCGGTGCGCTTCTGCGCTTCCACCACTTTCATGCCCTCGCCGATGCGGTGCACCATTGGCTTTTCGCAGTAGACATCTTTACCGGCTTCAAGTGCTGCGATGGTGATGCGCGAATGCCAATGATCCGGCGTTGCTACAATCACGGCATCCACATCCTTGCGCGCCAGCACTTCCCGGTAGTCGCGGGTGGTGAACACCTGGCTGCCCCAACGTTCATTCACGCGCTCCAACCGGCCGCTATAGATGTCGGCAACTGCTACCAGTTCCACATTCGGAAGGCGCAACGCGTACTGCGTATCTCCGGTCCCCATGCCGCCCATACCGATGGTTGCAAGGCGGATTTTGTCATTGGCGGAACGGGTTACCTGGGCTGCTGCTGCCAGTGGGGCGGCGGCTGCTGATTGAAGGAAAAAGCGTCTTGTGGGCATGTCGGAATTCTCATGGTATCGTAACCGGTGAGATGCCGCGTTTCCGCCGTTCCGAATTTGTTCTTGCCGCCTATTT
>JBBRJC010000345.1:0-5070 GCA_038220135.1 Bryobacterales bacterium
CACCCACTAAACCCGCGCCTGGTTGTTCGCCAACGTGACTCGCTTCCAATATGTCTACCTTACCTGCGGCGGCAGCTTCATTTACGGCAAGTGCCAGCGGATGGCGGGAATATTGTTCCAATGTTGCAGCCAGTTGCAGAACCTTTTTCCTGTCGAAGCCTGGCCCACAAACAACATCAGTAAGTGCCGGTTTGCCTTCAGTGAGCGTTCCGGTTTTGTCGAGAATCATCGTCCGGCACCCGTTGAGAACTTCGAGCGCGGCTGGGCTTCGCACGATTATTCCGCGACGCGCCGCGACTCCAACAGAACCCATGATGGCAATGGGGATTGCGATTAATAGGGGACAAGGTGTTGCGATAACCAGAACGGCGAGGAATCGTTTGGGATCGTCACCCAGCAGCCAGCCAGCGGTTGCAACCACCAACGCGAGAGGCGTGTACCAGGCGCCCAGTAGCTGGGCGAGCCGTTTGATTTTGGGCTGATTTTCACCTGCGCTTTCAAGGACCTTCAAGATCTGTGAATAGCGCGATTCGCTGTTCTTTTTGCTGGCAATAATGGTGAGGGCACTATCGCCATTGAGTGCCCCGGAAAAAACTTCCACACCGGGAGCTTTTGAAATTTGATAGGGCTCTCCAGTGAGATAAGATTCGTCCATGTGGCCGTGCCCTTGGCTGACGTGGCCATCAGCGGGGCAGGTTTCGTGGGGCAGAACAACCAATTCGGAGCCGGGTTCAATCAGGTCGAGAGTGATGTCCTGCCAGCCTGCGTCAACCTTGCGGTGGGCCACCTTGGGCATGCGGTCAACAAGGGCGCGCAATGCGGCAGACGCTCGACCAGCGGCGTATTGTTCAAGTGTCGTTCCGCCAGACCACATCAAGACGATGATGGCGCCAGCAAGGTATTCCTGCACGAAAGCTGACGCTAGAATTGCAATGCCGGCGAGTATGTCGGATCCAAATTCGCCTTTCAACAAATTGCGCACTAAGCCCACCAGCATCGGAATTCCCCCGAGGGCGAGCGTGGCGTAAAGAGGCAACAACGCCACAGGCTGAGCCACATCAAAGATGAAGCGCAGCAATAGATGGGTGGCGATACCCACTGCGGATATGGCGGCGACCTGTGCTTCTTGCGAGCGAAGGTCTAGAATTTCAGAACTAGGCGGTGGCGGCACGGCTCATCATTGCTATTGGCGCACTTGCCTTGTAGGCAGTGATATAGAGTACGTCTTTTTCAAGACGCGCAGAGACGCGGTGGGTGTTGATTGGGTCAGCAAGAACGAACCGTCGAAATAGTGTTTGGGTTTGTGCAACTTCACCGGCTCCCATCTTCAGGGTCTCTGCATGCACCAAAATGGTATCCGGCAACACGCTTATTTCCAATTCCTGGGCGACGAATCCAGGTACAGAAATCTGAATCTCAAACTCGTCCTGACAATTGATAATGTCCCCATTCCCGGCAAGCAGAAGCCGTTCCGCTTCCATCCAATGATGCAGGTCTTGACCATTGGGTTTGCCAGCGGCTTCGAACAGTTCATAAGCTTTTTCGCGTATCTGATCGATTTGATTTTGTAAATTCGTGATCCAGGGTTCAGGCAGACTTTGTTCGTCAGCCACAGGGTGGACTGCTATTTTGGACATTGTACGGGTCTCCTTGTGCAAACTCAATGAGCATTTTTAGTGCCAAATGGTAAAAGAAGCAGATTAAGGAGTTATAGATTTGCTAGGGTTGGCAGGGTGGGTATGTTGGCGCAGTTTTGCGTTACATATGATCTGGATCGAGGTCGAAAACTTCAATCATGTAATCGTAATAGCGCCCATCGTAAAGAAACACCATGTAGATTTCCTGTATCAGGCCGACGAGTTTGCGAATGGCATAGGCAAGGTCACCGTCAATTGCAGTAACGGTGAGCCCGATATTTCCGGCGCGATTGCTA
Source organism: Bryobacterales bacterium (assembly GCA_038220135.1). GTDB lineage: Bacteria > Acidobacteriota > Terriglobia > Bryobacterales > Bryobacteraceae > JANXSF01. The sequence goes on from JBBRJC010000345.1 coordinate 1,934, forward strand.
CAACGCACGGAAGATTTTCCGGGATCGATTCGACGATGCTCAAGCCGGTCGGCTGCCTGCTGCTGTTCGACAAACTGACGTAATTCGCGATACATGGACGATTTGGCCGCCACCTCTGGCAGCACCACGGGCATTCGCAAAGTATTGGTGCGGGTGTTTACCGTTAGCTCAAAGAGGCGGTCGCGATGCCAACGGATGTTGAATTTGGCTTCATTCGCGCGGGACGAAGCACGGCTAAACCCGCGGAATACACCGCGGGCTGCGTAACCTTCCAATAGAACTTCAGCTTCTTCCAGCGTCACCGGGATCAATGGGCGAAAGCGCCAACCCCGGGCTCAGTGGGCAGTGCGATGCCGGGCGCGTAATCCTTGCCGGAAGTGAATTCTTTCAGAGCCTGCACGTTGATTAATGTGGATGCCGATTCAGTGGACGCGGCGCGATAAGCCCGCTGCAACGCCTGCTTCATTTGATCGGGCGTGGTTACATATTCCCCACGCGCGCCCAGACCTTCGGCCATCTTGTCGTACCGCAAATTTTCCTGGAAAAGGTACATGTGCATGGAGCGCGCCGAAGTTAACGCGCTGGGCCACATGCCCCAGGAATTATTGTTGTAGATCACAGCGATCAGAGGGATTTTGTACTTGGCTGCGGTATCCAATTCAAACATGCTGTAAGCCACACCAGCGTCGCTAGTGACAACCAAAGTTGGGGTGCCCTTGTAAGCTTTTTGCGGACCGACGCCGCGCTGCACTGCTGCCCCGGCGCCAATCATCATTGCCATGTCAGGCCCAATGGCACCGTACTGATAAGCGCACACAACACCTTGTCCCGGGCGATTTGCACGGAGCCAGCGGCCGGCAAAAATACCGGTGGTCCAACCGCCGGAACCGGTCACTACAGCCTTGGGATCGATATCACCTTTGTACAGAAAATCGTGAATTTCTTTCGCCATTACGGCCGGGTGCACATGATTGGTTGCCAGGCTATGTTTCAGGCCCAAAGCATAATGATCCAGATTTGTTTTTTCAAAAGCCTTGCGAGCGGCAGCCAGTTCGTCCACCCATTTGTCGCGTTTCTTCGATGCCAGCTTGTTTGCCAGTGCTTCAAGAAATGCCAGTTCATCACTGACGATACCCAGATCCAGGGGCCAGTTGCGGCCAAGATCTTCCTGTTCGGGATGCACGCGCACAGACTTAATTTCAGGACTGAAACGATATTCCGAAGGGCTGGGCATGCAGTACTGGCCGATGAAAACTACAAGATCGGCACTCATTAATGCATCTGGGGAAAGCGAAGCGGAAAGCCGGTGATCATCGGGGAAGTGGCCACGGGAGGGACCGGAAGTTACAACGGCGATGTCCTGCTTTTCGGCTATCTGCTTCAGCACGTCCCAAGCTTTGCGTTGAAACACACCTTGGCCGGCGACGATGATGGGCCGTTCAGCCTTGGTGATCATCCCTGCTGCTTTTTCAATGTCCTTATTGGAAGCCTGTGCCCGGGATTCGGTCCGGTATTTTTCCTTGCCGTAAAAATCGGTGAGCGTGGATGGATCGGTAAAACGGGCGCGAGCCACTTCACCAGGAAAATCGAGATGCACCGGGCCGGGAACGCCGGACTTCAAATTACGAAACGCATAGCCACCATATTCATGAACACGATTGGGCGCGATGAGCCGCTTGCCATACTTTTTCATTCCAGTGGTGATCGGCTGTTGATAACCGGTCTGAATAAATGCTTCGCGATCGTCGCCGGCCATCTGCATATTGCTGGCAAGCACCAACAGCGGAGTGCGCGCAGCAGCGGCTGAGGCGATGTTCATGATCATGTGCGTGAAGCCCGGGCCTTCAGTGCCCGAGCAAGCTGTCACTTCACCGGTGACTCGCGAAAATCCGTCGGCTGCTGCGCACATCGCGCCTTCGGTACGTCCGCCATAGGCAGGCACGCCCGCGGCAGCAATCGCGTTGATCACTGTATAGTTGCCTGGACAGCAGAACAGCGCCGCCAATTCTTCTTCCTTGCAGAGCTTGGCGAAGACCTCGGCACCGGTCATTCCCCTACCCTCGAATGAGCCCGGTTTAGCTTGTTCGGTGAGCGTGGCGGGCACTTCTTTAGGAATGCTGATTGATGGAATAATCGGCGCGGCAAGCATTGCTGCCGGCTTGGTTAATGAGATGGCTGCGGCTGCACCAGCGGCTGCGGGCAGAGCGAAAAACCCTCGTCGGGATTGTTTCGGATTCGACTTTTCGTCCATGAGATTACTCCTGCAATTGCGGCCGTGCGGCTTCTGGCCACAGGCTGCGGATGAAGTTGACCATATGCCACAGGTCTTCTTCTTTTCGAATTTGAGTACGGAATGACGGCATGCTGGCACCCTGGCCGTCGCGAATACTACGGAAAATTTCGCCCTCGCTGATGCCGCTTTTCCACTCTTTGGGAGCGGTCAAATCGGTGGCATCAGCAACCACATCAACCTGCGACTTGCCGTCGGCGCCGTGGCAGCCGACACAGGAGCGCATGAAGACGGAGCGGCCTTGTGTGATCGATTTTTTGCTATAAGGGATGGGCGATTTCAGCTTCTTCGCCTCTGCGGCCGTCATGGGAGAATCTTCAGCAAAAAGAGTCACCGAGGCGAGCAAGAGGGTGGCCACGAAATTGAGGCGCATGTCCATATAGTGGTAGGTCGAGGCTACCAGTCCAGGGTGCTTAAGTCAATCGGCTGTTGTGTTCTATGGAGTGCTGCTAGATAGTTTTGGGAATGCGGGCAATTCCTAAATCGTTGGTCAGAATTGCGGTTGGAATGAACCTGAACGCTTTTCGAGCAGCGAGCGCAGAGGCGTTACTCCCAACTGTAGCGCTCCGACTGAAGAAAGTCCTCAGGATAAGGCTAGTTGGCCAAACCGCGCAGAGCTTTTGTCCATGAGATTGGCCGGGGAAGAATTACTAGTATTGCCGCGCACGACAACGAGCAATTTGTCACCTGAGCGAACACCGAGAGCCTTGCGGGCTTCGCGGGGAATGACAATTTGATTCTTCGAGGAAAGAGTGACTTCGGTCATCGCATTAGTATTTACTTATTGCCTGGAAAGCTAATCTGGCTTCCCAAACTGTTCGTATATCTTTGTCCAAATCCTGTTGGC
>JBBRJC010000346.1:0-5064 GCA_038220135.1 Bryobacterales bacterium
TGAGAATTTCGGACATCCGTTTGCGAATTTCGTGCCGAATATATTAAATCATACTGATTTACCGGAAATTACGGCTGGGTTGGGACGGCGCAAGGTTATTCTAGCGGGAATGCTGGATGGCGGTGGGCGGCGGGTTGACTCTCCGGCGATTAAGAAGATGTATGAACGGACGCAGAATTTAGAAGTGCTGGATCAGGCGCAGTGGAATTTGGATGCGTTGCGAAAGTTTGCGGTGGGTTAGGTTAACCCATAGCTGGTTTCTCTCCGCTTATTAATGCGGAAGTTTTTGCCTCAATGAAGTCATTAAGGTGCGCCGCTTTGAAGAGGTGCGTTGTCCAGTCATTGCCCGAGTATTGCGAGTGCAAGGTGCCGCGGTTATTCAGTTTTATTGGACAAAGCGGACCAAGTACTTTCGTCCAAGGCAATTTTAGGCTCAACGCACTTAATTCCTGAATGTTTTTTGAATCCCAATTTCATGGTTCGCGGAAAGCTATTGTTATCCAGGGCCAATCATAGGGGAACTAGTGCAACATTTCTCGATCACCACTTGCAGGTCTGGGACACACTAAAAGTAAAGTTGGTGAATCTTTCTACTTAACCACTCTAAAGTCACTCCTTTACCTAAAGTCACGCCTCCTATCTGTCGAAACAATTGGTAAGTGACAACTTCATCTATGCTCGCACGACCTTTCCTGGTATCGCTTGTCTTTTCAATCATTGCTTCAGTAAGCTTGATGGCGCAAGCGGCCAAGCCCGTGATTTCAGCGATCGCAAATGCAGCAAGCTATGGAACCGGCCCGATTGCTCCCGGAGAAATGATCATCGTGTCAGGAAGTGGATTTGGGCCCAATCCGTCAACATTCAAATAGATGCGCAAGGAAAAATCGCAACTCAAATCTCAGACGTGCAGGTGTTGTTCGATGGCACACCCGCTCCGTTGATTTATGTTTCCGCTTCGCAACTGGTAGCAGTCGTACCTTTCAGCGCGGACGGTAAAGCGACAATTCAAATACAGGCTATTTATCACGGTGTTGGTTCCGACCCATTTACGAAGCCGATGGCTTCAACCTCTCCAGGGATTTCCAGTGCTGATTCGTCGGGTAAGGGGCAAGGTGCGATCCGGAACTTGGATGGATCGTTAAACTCATCAGCGAATGGCGTTGCGCCTGGTTCATACGCCACTTTTTACATGACTGGTTACCGACAAACTGATCCGCAAGGGATTGATGGCGCATTCGCCATGGGAGTTGCCAACGTGAAAGCCCCTGTTTCCGTCACAATCGCGGGTAAGCCGGCTCAGGTATTTTATGCCGGATCAACACCTGGTTTCGTAAGCGGTTTTGCTCAAGTGACCATACAAATTCCGTCAGATCTATCGTTCGGCGGCAACCTGCCTTTGATTGTTCAAGTGGGTGATGCTGCCAGTCAGCCCGAAATCACTGTAGCTGTTTCCGGTCTTCCTATTCCAGCGCCAACGGCACCAAGTAATGTAACGGCAGTTGCGGCGACTACTAATCAGATTCTGGTCAAATGGACCTCTGCCGATAGCAACACTATTCGCTTTCACGTCGAACGCGGAACCGACTCTTCTGGAGCATTTATTGAAGTTGCCGTTGTTGGTGCCGCCAGCCTTGCTTATACAGATTCCACTGTTGTGCCAGGCACAACTTATCAATACCGGATCCGTGCTGAGAATGACGCTGGTTATTCCACATACTCCGAGGCGGCAAGTGTATCAATTCCGATGCCGCCTGCAATACCCTCAAATGTACAAGCAACTGCGGTGGGCCAAACCCAAATAACTCTTACATGGGCATCCACTGACCTAAATACTACGGCTTTTCAGATTGAGCGCAAGACTGGGCTATCAGGATTATTCGCGGTACTGGCCAACTTGCCCAATTCAACAAACAGCTACCAGGACACGAGCGTTGCTGCCAGCACCATGTATGTGTATAGAATTCGAGCTCAGAGTGCTTCTGGTTTCTCGGCTTACTCAAACGAAATTGTTGCTCCACACCTGCGGCACCGCCTCCACCGAGTTTGTCGTCAACTTCAATATCCTCGACCCAAATTCGTTTGGCTTGGAATTCTACGGCAACAGGTGCCGTTCGCTTCCGGATCGAACGGAAGCTCTTGGCGGGTCAGTATGCAGAACTCACGCAACCGGGACAGTCAAGCGCGACTTACGATGATTCAGGATTGAGTGCCTCCACCGCTTACGCTTATCGGATTAGAGTGGAAACGAATTCCGGACTGTCCTCGTACTCTAACGAAGTGAATGTAACAACGCTTGCAGGGCAAGCACCACCTGTAGCACCGACAAACTTAACAGGGACCGCAACTTCAACAACGCAAGTGAGTTTGAACTGGAGTAGCAATTGACGGTATAGTAGGCCTTTGCGAAGTTGATAGTGTCCGCTTCTGCTATTTCATAAAGCGCTCATTGAGATATGCTGATAGAAAACAAAACTCATTTCGCCTTGCGTATCGGGCAGTTTCAGGACTAAGCAAAGAGAATAAGCATCATGTAATTGAATGGGTCAAGGATGGGCTAGGACGTCAGTCTCAAAATGAACAGTGGGCTATCGGATTGTTTGAAAAATACAAGGGACCTCCAACTGAGAGCGATTTGGCCACCGATCCTATAGCAATGCACCTTGCAAATGGCATGCCCCCAGAAGTCCGAAGTCACCTGAAGAAGCTGGAGCAACAGAAACAATGACAACTAGAATATGTTCGGAACAAATTGCTCACACCACTTTTGATGAACGGTTTAGCCCATCTTGGACTAGGTGACAAAGAAAGGGTCATCAGTAAGTAATCAAGGTTCTTGCAAGATAAGCGATTTGCCATTTTCTGAAAGCGGCCTTTCCGGGAAAAACTTCTCGTGCCGGATTCGTCGCCACCCTCTTGCTGTCTTCACCCAGGTATCGCGAGCTAGCGAGCCAATCAGGCGATTGCCTGCTTGACTTTGTCTAATATAATTGTGACGCGACCTGTCGTATCCGCAAAGCATTGCCAAGTCAAGCGCTCGGTACACCGAGCTTCCGCAGAATGGTCATCATCGGGCACCAGTTGGTGAAAGCTGATTGAAACAGATTCAAGCCGACGAAGCCCGTGAACAGATACCAATACGGGTTCACGTAGTAGCCCAGCGCGAGTGTTGCAACTACAATTGCGCCAGCAATCATTCTTAAGTAACGATCTACGGTCATGTTAATTTCTGCCTTTGTTGAACAAAAAGAATAGAACGGGAACGGTCATGCGCGACAGCAGAAGCGAAGCAATTTCACCAGCCATCAACGCAATCGCCAAGCCCTGAAAGATAGGGTCGAACAAGATCACCGAAGAGCCTGCAACAACGGCTGCGGCGGTGAGCATCATTGGGCGGAAGCGCACGGCACCGGCATCGATCACCGCTGCATCCAGTGCCATTCCTTCAGCCAGTCGCAACTCAATGAAATCCACCAGAATAATTGAATTGCGCACCACAATACCTGCGCCCGCGATGAAGCCGATCATCGATGTTGCCGTGAAGAAAGCGCCCATCATCCCGTGCGCCGGCACAATACCGACTAATGAAAATGGAATGGCGGCCATGATGATCAGCGGCGTCATGAAAGATTGGAACCAGCCCACCACCAGCCCGTAAATCAGGATCAACACCGCTGCAAAAGCGATGCCCAGATCACGAAATACTTCGTAGGTGATGTGCCACTCGCCGTCCCATTTCATTGAGTAGCGGCCGGAATCGGTGGGCAACGCGGCCATGTGCTGCTCGATCTGATAGCCTTCCGGAATTCTGATTTTGCCGATCATCGGACCAAGTTGCAACACCGCATAAACAGGGCTCTCAATCTCCCCTGCAATGTCTGCTGTCACGTAGGTTACTGGCATCAGATTCTTGTGATAGATGCTCTTGTCCTCCACGCCTTTAGTGACGTGGACCAACTCGCGCAACGCCACTTGCTGCCCCGCGCGGCCACTGATCTTCAAGCTCTGCATGCGCTCCAAATCAGATCGCGTTGCTCGATCCAGGCGTACCGTGAGCGACACATCTTCCTTCTCCGACTCCTGATGCAGCAGCCCCGCCCGTGCCCCTGCTGAAGCCACCTCCACGGCACGCGCGATATCGTCTTTTGTGATGCCGCTCAGTGCCGCCTTCTGTTCGTCCACTGCCAGGCTGTACTTCGGCTGATCGTCCTCTACATACCAGTCAATATCCACCACGCCCTTGGTCTGTTTGAAAATATGTTTGATCTGCTGTGCCAACCCAATGCGGCGCTCCAAACTAGGACCATACACCTCTGCCACCAATGTTTCCAGCACCGGCGGGCCGGGTGGAACTTCAGCCACTTTGATACGCGCGCCAAAGCGTTCCGCAATCGGCTGAATGCGGTTTCGCACCTGCTTTGCGATCTCGTGGCTCTGCAACTTGCGCGCATCTTTGGGCAGCAGGTTCACTTGAATATCTGCGGAATTCGGCCCGCGGCGCATGTAGTAGTGCCGCACCAATCCATTGAAGTTATAGGGCGAGGCAGTGCCAACATAGGTTTGCACGTTCACCACTTGCTCCTGTTTTTGCGTGGCCTCTGCCAGCAGTTGCGTAACGTGTGCCGTCTGCTCCAGTGTTGTACCGTTGGGCATGTCGATGATCACCTGAAACTCGCTCTTGTTATCGAACGGCAGCATTTTCACTTTCACGAATCCGGTGTAGAACAAGGAACACGATGCAACCAGCAGCACCACCACAAGGCCGACAAAACTCCAACGCATCACAGACCGATGCAGCAACGACCCCATAAAGCGGCGATAGAGGCGAGTCACATAATCTTCCTGATCACCTTCATGATGCTGGCCTGGCTTGAGGATGCGAACGGCCGCCCATGGTGTGACGATGAATGCTACCAGCAAGGAAAACAACATGGCCGCGCTGGCGCCGATCGGGATTGGCCGCATGTAAGGCCCCATCAATCCGCCGACGAAAGCCATCGGTAAAATTGCAGCAACTACGGCAAGCGTGGCCAGAATAGTGGGATTGCCTACTTCATCCACAGCTTC
>JBBRJC010000347.1:0-5054 GCA_038220135.1 Bryobacterales bacterium
TTTACCAGACATGGAATCGCCAGCACTCGGGACTCCCACGTTTACTTTGCAGTGGGTACCCAGCTAGTCGCAGCATGGAAGTTGGGCACTGAGTGGAAATATAAACAACTTTCCGTCCCCGAAGAAAGCACCCGCATCCAAATGGTACACGTGTCCACCGATCAACGAATTTGGATCAGTTGCGGCAAACGGCTGTGCCAGGTCGAAGGCAGAGATCCGGAAAAGCAGCGAGTTGTGGTCGTCAATACTGGCTCCCTGCCCCTTGTGGAATGGCACGCCATTGCATCCAACTCAAAGGGTGAGCTTGTCCTGCGCTCGGACAACGCACTGTGGAAATATACGCCCGCAACGCATTTGGCAGAGAATATTGGCGAAGGGTTGGCATCCATTACTTTCCGCCGTTCCAGTCTGGTTTATGATCACGCCGGAGACCTCCTTACCACCACTGAAACCGGCATTGCCCGTCGGCATAATGGCGTGTGGGAAACAATCGGCATGGAAAAAGGTTACCCTGGCCGTAGCCCTGCAACCTTGCTGGCAGACCATACCGGGGCGGTTTGGATCGGTAGTAACGGAGGCGGACTGGCGCGTTGGCTGGGATACAGAGAATGGACAAGCTGGACCGCTAAAGACGGTTTGCAGGACGATTCGGTCTGGTCGATTACACGAGACGGGCAAGGTACGATTTGGGCCGGTACAGACCTTGGACTATATCGAAAAACAGGCGATCATTTTGTTGCCGAGCCTGTGAATAAGGCGTCGTATTACGCCTTAATTACCGCACCCGACGGCGCTATATTCGCAGGCAACAACAAAGGTGGGCTGTATCGCATTGCGATCGGCTCAAAGCCGGAGCCAATTCAGTTTAACCCGGATGAAACTCAACTCAAAATCGTCCGCCGTCTTTTCCTCGATGCAAAAAAGCACCTGTGGATTTGCGCAACTTATGGTGCCTGGCGTTCTACTACGCCCGCAATTGGCGGCAAACTGCAATTTGAACGCGTCAACTTGGGCCAAGATCAGGCCGAAACAATCTTTGACGGTACAACGGATCTACAAGGTAATGTTTGGCTTGCTGGATCAAACGGTTTGATTCGCTTCAACGGAGATAGATACAAGCGATGGACTAAACAGGACGGCCTTCTGGAATCAGTGGTGAACAACGTTACTGTGGCAAAAGATGGATCCATCTATGTCTCCTATCGCACACCACATTTGCTGACCAGGCTCACCTCGCAGGGTTCCGATTGGATGCCACAGCACATAGACAATCCCGATGCCCCGCGCGATGCTTATACCCTTGGGTTAGCAAGTGACAGTCGCGGGTGGATTTGGGCAAGCACCGACCGCGGGATTTATGAATTCAACGGCAGTCACTGGAAGCACATCACCGCGCAAAGCGGTCTGGTTTATGATGATTTGAATTCTCGCGCAATCTGGGCAGATATCGACGGCGCTGTCTGGTTCGGCACCAGCCGAGGATTAAGCCGCTTCTCCCCAGATACCGGCAAACGCATCGAAAGCGCCCGGCAACCTGTAATCACCGCCGTCCAGTTCGGGCCCGATAGGTATACTTCGCTCGATCAGTTACCTCAAAAGTTAAAGCAGAACACTTTGCGCATCTGGGTTTCGCCCTTAAATTTCGACTACGAGAAAGAACAGCGCTTCCGCTACCATCTGGCTGGGACCAGCTTTCTGGGCCAATCCGTCGACACGGTCACCATGATGGAATCGAACCCACAGTTTCAGTTGGCCAATCTTGCTTATGGGAAATATTCATTGCAAGCATGGGCTCGTAACGGCGACGGTTCGTGGAATGAGCGGCCAGCTGAACTGCAATTTGAAATTGAAACGCCCTGGTACGCCACGTTGTGGTTCTTCTTGTTGGGCCTTGCCAGCGTAGTGGGACTGGTGCTGCTATGGCTGGAATTCCGGACGCGGAAACATCGCAAAGACCAACGGCTTGAGTCTATAATTGCCGACCGAACCAGTGAATTGGAAAACGCAAAGAATCGCGCCGAGCAGGCCAATGAGCTGAAAAGCCAATTTCTGGCCAACATGAGCCATGAAATCCGCACCCCCATGAATGGCATTCTAGGGATGACGCAACTTGTGCTGGCAACCACACTCGATGAGCGGCAATCGGAATACTTAAGAACGGCAAGACAATCAGCCGAATCGCTGCTTGCATTGCTCACCGATATTCTGGACCTGAGCAAAATCGAGAGTGGACAACTTGATTTGGAAAACCGCCCATTCCTGATTCGCGATTGCGTGCGGCAAAGTACTGGGGCTTTTGAAGCGGAAGTTAAAAGCAAGAAGATTCAGTTGCTCGTTCACCTGGATGAAAATTTGCCCCTGAACATGGTCGGAGATCCAAGTCGTCTACACCAGATTTTGATGAACCTTGTGGGCAACGCAGTAAAGTTCACCCATGAAGGTTCGATCACGGTTAAAGCAACTCTTTGCCAGAAGGATTTGGATTCGGCATTGATCGATTTCGCTATCACCGATACCGGCATAGGCATCGCCGAAGAAAATCAGGCGGCCATATTTGAACCATTCCGTCAAATAGATGGATCGCACACGCGGCAATACGGGGGCACTGGTTTGGGCTTGGCAATTTCGCGAAGACTGATCCATCTGATGGGCGGCCGGTTGGAACTGGAAAGCAGCGAAGGAAAAGGAAGTTGCTTCAGCTTCGTCGTTCCGTTTGCCTGGCACAATGGCGATAGGCAGCCAGGTGCTGAGCAAGTGAAGGCGGAATTGCGCGCCGGTCCGCCATTGCGTATATTGCTTGCAGAAGATAACTTCGTTAACCAGCGGATCGTTCAGGGATTGCTTGAAAAACGGGGCCATCGTGTGGAAGTGGTTGCCAACGGGCAACAAGCACTGGACCATCTTGCCAAGGAATCTTTCGACCTGATTTTGATGGACGTTCAAATGCCCGTAATGGACGGCCTGACGGCAACGCGGTTATTTCGGGAACGAGAGAAAAAACTGGGCCAGCATGTTCCCATTATTGCGATGACGGCGAATGCAATGAAGGGCGATCGCGAAGAATGCCTGAACGCAGGTATGGATCAATACATCCCCAAACCGATACGCTTTGAACAATTGTTGGAAGCAATTGCAAGGATCTCCGCCGGAAAGCTCCAACCGCAGTACACCGCCGAGGAGCATGACAATTCATTGCTCGAAGACGCGCGCTAGCAAAATAGAAGATCGTGAATAAGGCCTGAAGGCAGGTATGTATCCGTTCTCTAATTGGTAGATAACGAATTACTTTACCGAGCCGCCATGCGTGAGCACGCGGTTGGCCAATTTAATCGCTATCCGCATGCTCACGCATAAAGGGTCCGCTGCGGCCTTCATTGTATAGGAATTTAGAGAACGCTCATCTAGTCATCTGTGGCGCGGACACTCGTATCTGCCGCGTCCCGACTCCTCGGGGCGCTCTTCGACCAGGCATTTACGAATAACACTCGGTGCGAAATTGAGCACCTCAAACCGCAGTACACCGCCCAGGAACATGACAACTCATTGCTCGAAGACGCGCGCTAACGAAATCAGAATCCGCGACTTGGCCGGTATCCGGGCCTGTAACGAAGCCGGTATTTTTTCTGTGTATCACCAACCACTTCAACCGTGATCTTGCGAAATCCTTCATTTGGATTCGCCTGCGGATAGTATGTCACGGCGTATGAGTTACCCAGATCCTCGCGAATGTTTTCGAACGCTTCAACCTGCTTTTGCCAAGTCTTGGCAAAGTAGGCTTTGCCACCAGTCTTGGTTGCAAGACGTCGGAAAACACCGCTGGAAATTGGATCCTTCGTTGCTTCGCTGGTTGAGATAACGTAGATCGGAATCCCTTCGTCTTCGGCCACGGCGCGGACATCGTCCGGCGCCACCATGCTGGCATTATCAGGGCCGTTTGAGAATACAATTACCACTTTTCGGCCTGGCACTTTTGCAGCGTCGCGAAGCGTGAGCAGGAGGCCGTTATAAAGTGCAGCATCGTCGCCAACCACGGCCTTGCGTAAACCAAAAATTGCCGCGTTGCGATCGCGCGACAAGTCAGCGGCTTTCCCCAAATTGCGGCTGAACGTATAGACGGCAACAGAATCGGCACGATCAAGACCGCGGACAAAATCAGCGATCGCATCAGAGGCATACACGAAACCGCGATACATATAATTGGAGGTATCGAAGAGTACGAAAACATTGGTACCGACAAAGGCATCGGACTTGGTATCGGGTCCGGGCGCAGCTTCCGCATTCTGCTGGTTCACCATCGGGCGCATAGAGCCATCTTCAAGAACTTGCATCACTGGCTTGTTGCCCTCGGCAAAAGTATTCAACTTTTGCACGATAGTGTCCTCCATGATGCGGAAGTCTTTCGGCTTAAGCCCATTGATGTAGCGGCCCTTGGAATCGGTGACCGTAAAACCCAATACCACCATGTCCACTTTGACGCGGAACACTGGGCGGCTGGCATCCTGTGCAAAAACGAGCAAACTGCCCAAGGTCAAAATCCCGGCTATTGCGGGAATCGAAATTCTCCGTGCAAATGTCACGTAATCCTCCTCAACAATAGCTCTCAATTTCCAGCGCCGGCTGCAACAGCCTGGCGGTTTTTCGCACGCGCTTCATTGCCAACCAAACGCAAGCTCCGCAATAATGCGGGCCAGTCTTCCAGGTGCGTTGCGAAAATCTTCTCAACCGTCAACTTCGTCCATTCCGGTACAGCCAAATTCAACTGCGACGGCATCATGTACATTTCATCAGCCAAGGCAGCATAGTACAGCAAATTCGATTCCCAACTCTCTGCCAGTATACGGCTGGAATAACCCATCAAGGTTGGAAACGTCCGCAGCTCCAGCAATTCCGGCCGGTAGCTGTTGGTCAGCGTGGGCTTCGGAGTGCCAAAGGAATTGGATATTTGCTGTGGCGTCACAAGGCCTGCATGCTCTTTGGAAATGCGCCGGATTTCGTCGGCAATCGCTCCACCATAAGAAGCATTCTTGGCGATGAAATTCCGCGATATCGAATAG
>JBBRJC010000348.1:0-5047 GCA_038220135.1 Bryobacterales bacterium
CTTGTGGGCAACTTGCTCTATACAGCATTGCTCGATGGCTATAACAAGTTCAAAGTGGAACACGTGCGAGAAAAGTTCTCCACCCCGAAGGTGAACAAGAATGCGAAGAAATAGCATCATACTTTTGACGGCAGCCTTTGCTGCCGCGATCGCTATTACTACCGCTCAAACCACTGCAACAAAATCCCCAACAACGGCAAAAAAGAAGACCACCACCAAGACCGCAGCGAAGAAGAAAACCACAACCAGGAAGCGCGTTTTGCGCCCGCCCCCTGTTTCCGCAAAGGTGCGCGCCTCAGCCAGCGATGCCGTTTCGCGATGGCTCGATGTTCCCAGCACTCTCGAAAATGCCCGCGCATTGGTTCCGTTTTTAGAACAGTTATATCGAAGCGAAAAAGATGCGGAAGCACCGCCCCTGCATATCCTTCACTACGGCGATTCGCATACTGCCGCCGACGATTGGAGCGGCACCATGCGCTATCTTTTTCAAAATAAGTTTGGCGACGGCGGTGCCGGTTTTTCCCATGCCGGCCGCCCCTGGACCAGTTACCGCAGGCAGGACGTGAAAAGTTTTTCGTCGCTCAAGTGGTACACCCATGGCCTTGCCGGTCGCGATGGGGACGGTATGTATGGCTTGGCCGGCATCGGCATCAGCTCAACCAAAGCCAATGAACATGTGATCCTCGATGCCGAATGCCAATCCGCGGAATTGTTCTATTTACAGCAACCCGGTGGCGGTAATTTTGAAGTAATCTTGGACGGCGGCGAGGCTCAGAAAATTGAGACCGATGGCGACGCCGCCCCTGGCTATGTGAAAATCCCGATGGAACCCGGCCAGCATCATTTCGAGGTGCGCACCCTCGACGCCCGGCCAATTCGTTTATTCGGTTGGGCCACCGACAACAAGCACGGCCTTACCTGGGAAACCATGGGCATTAATGGCGCGCAAGCGTCCATTCAGTTGAAGTGGGATGAGCGCCTCCTGGCCGATCACTTGGCTCGCCGCAATCCGGCGTTGATCGTTTTGGCTTATGGCACCAACGAAGCGGGAAATAAAGATTTGACCATTGCAGGCTACCGCGACATGTTCATCAAGGTGCTGCAGCAATTGCGACGCGACGCGCCAACCGCGTCTTTATTGGTGATTGGCCCACCCGATCGTTGGATTCGGGGCCGCGCCGGATGGGAAGCAATGGATAATGTGGACCTCATCGTCGAGGCTCAACGGCAGGCTTCTATCGCAGCAGGTGCCGCGTTCTTCGATTTGCGTGACAGAATGGGAGGCAAGGGTTCCATGCGCCAGTGGGTGTACGCTGGAATGGCGCAGTACGATCACGTTCACTTCACAGGGCAGGGCTACCGATTGTTGGGAGCCGCATTGTTCAAAGAAATAGCTGGCCAGTTTGCGACCTACCTCAAGGTGCGTGATGAACCAGCCGGAAAACCAGGAGATAACAGCAGCGCCCATGAATAAGCGCGACCAGATCATTGAAATTATCCGGCAAGTCTCGGGCAAGAACTTGACACCTGCCCCGGATGAGTCGCTGTTTGAATCCGGCATGCTGGATTCGTTTGCTTTGACCGACCTGGTTACAGAACTTGAAAACAAGTTCAACTTGAAAATTCCGGACTCAGCCTTGAATCCGCGAAAGTTCGACACAGTAGAACTGATCGAACAGAACTTGGAAGAGTGGGGGAGCTAGGCTGGTGGCTTTTCTTAAAGAATTTGGCAGTTACCTCCCAGCAAAAGTGGTGAGCAACGACGAAATTGGTGCGCAGGTTGGCTGCGATGCCGAATGGATTCGTAATGTTTCCGGCATTGAGGAACGGCGCTTTGCAGCCGAAGGCGAAACAGTGTGCGACATGGCTGTTCATGCCGCTAGAGATTGTATGGACCGTGCCGGAATGGCCTTGAACGAAATCAAAATGCTGCTCGTCTCCAGTGGTTCAAGCGAACGGCAATTCCCCGGGCCCGCCGCAAGCGTAGCCAAGGCTTTGGGTTTGCACTCCATCCCTGCCGTTGACTTGCCCATGGCTAGCGCTGGTTCTTTGTTTGGCCTGTCGCTGGCCGCCCGCCTTTCGGAATCGGTCGGCAATATTCTGGTCATTGGCTCGGAAAAGATGTCGCAGATTATTGAACGGCAGCCCATGGAACGGGCTGTTGCCATTTTGTTTGGCGACGGGGCGGGTGCTTGCCTGGTCACGCCCAACGATGGCAAAGCGGAAGTGGTCGATTCAGCTCTGTATTCCGATGGGTCATTCAGCGAAGATCTGCGCGTCGAATTTGGCGCGCCGCTGGAAATGAACGGGCGGTCCGTAATTTTGCAGGCAACACGAAAGATCCCGCGGGCGATTTCCGATCTGCTTGAAAAACACAATTGTGGCGTGTCTGAGATTGGTACATTCCTGATGCATCAGGCCAATCAGAATTTGATTGCACGCATTGCTCGGGCTTTGGGGGTTGCGGAAGATCGTTTTTACTCGAACATTTCCCGGTACGGCAACACTTCATCGGCTTCAATGTTGATTGCTGCTGCGGAGTGGTCGAAAGCTGTTGGGTTCGAAGCGGGCGTCCCTGTTTGCTTTGCAGCATTCGGTGCGGGCTTTCACTGGGGAGCACTTTTAGTAGTAGGAAGAGCATGACCAAACAAGAAATAATCCTCGCGCATAAAGATCATCTGTTTCCTTCGATTTTTCATTTTTTCAAGGATCCACTGGTCATTGCTAAAGCAAAGAATCAGTACGTCTGGGATATAGACGGCAAGCAGTATCTGGATTTTTTGTGCGGGATTGTAACTGTCAGCGTTGGCCACAACAACGATTTCGTGAATGCTAAAATTCACGAACAGTTGGATACGCTAACCCATGTTTCAACGCTATTTGCCAATGAACCGCAGGCCAGGCTTGCCGCGAAACTGGCAACCATTACTCCAGAAGCGGCGTTGACCAAATCGTTCTTTACCAACTCCGGAAGCGAGGCGAACGAGGCCGCAATCCTCACCGCCCGCTGCTATACCGGTTCCACCGAGATCGTAGCTTTACGCCACGCCTATCATGGCCGTGGCTCGCTCGGCATGACCATGAACGGATTGCATAACTGGAAGCAAGGCATGCCACAAGCCGGCTTTGTTCATGCCCATAATGCTTACTGTTATCGCTGTCCGTTCGGGTTGACTTATCCTTCCTGCGAAGTGAAATGTGCCCAGGACGTTAAGGATTTAATTCGTACCACCACGTCGGGCAAAATCGCCGGATTTATTGCAGAGCCGATTCAGGGCGTTGCTGGTTTCATCACGCCGCCGAAAGAGTACTTTGGAATTGTGGCTGATATTGTTCGCCAGCACGGTGGTTTGTTTATCGCCGACGAAGTACAAACAGCTTGGGGCCGCACCGGTGGCAAGTGGTTCGGAATTGAGCAATGGGGCGTGGTGCCAGACATCATCACTTCCGCTAAAGGCCTTGGCAATGGCACTCCGATAGCTGTGACAATCGCCAAACCGGAGGTGGCCGACGGTCTCAAAGGTCTGACAATTTCAACCTTTGGCGGCAACCCTGTAGCAACCACCGCAGCGGGCGCGGTGATCGAATTTATTGAGCAACACCGGTTGATGGATAATGCAACCACCATGGGCGCTTATCTCCGCGAGCGGTTGCTTGAGTTACAGGAAAAGCACGAAATTATCGGCGAAGTGCGAGGCATGGGTTTGATCCAGGCCGTCGAATTGGTGGTCGACCGGAAGTCGAAAGTTCCGGCAACCGAAGCGACAGCAATCATTCTGGAAGCAGCGCGGGATGAGGGATTGCTGCTTGGTAAAGGCGGCCTTTTCGGCAACGTATTCCGGCTCACGCCACCGTTGAATGTCGGCAAATCCGACATCGACGAATTTATTAAGTTATTTGATCGGGCGCTGGATCGCGTTTCCGTAGCAAAATAGAGTTATGGACGAACGAGCTTTTTTTACAGAATCGAACACGACGAAACCGGCGCAGTTGAACTGCCCGTTTTGCCGCAGCCAGGAAACTTACGAGCTGCGCTGGCTCGTTCGGAAAAAGAAGGATCGCATCCCCAACGGTGCAGGCCACGGCGATGTAGCAAAATTCGCCAAGATCGAAAGCTACATGGTTTTGCTCGACGACAAAACCGATTGCAAGAAATGCCGTCGCAAGTTCGATATTTCCGGCATCAGGACCACCTCGCTACTAGTGCAATAAGTGGCCAACGTGATAAGGTGATCAAAGGCAGCTAACGGCAACAAATCGAGCAGCTTGCCGCCCCGAGGTAGAATCCCCCACGTGTCCATGGTCAAAATTGTTTCTGCCGTTCTGATCGTTGCTGGTATTTGCGCCGTTGCGCTGAAAGATACTCTGGGAATTGCCAATCTTGCCAAGGGCGGTTATGCGCTGATTGGTGCCGGGCTGTTGCTGATTGCCAGTGGTTTTTTCGGCCCGGAATCACCTAAAAAGAAAGATTGACCCACTACACCCTGCCTTTTTACACCGCCCCCACGCCCCCTAGGTTAAAATTCAATCTTATGAACAATCGCTCGGTATTGGTTTGCGCCCTCGCTATTTCTGTTGCCTCTGTGCTTTCTGCG
Organism: Bryobacterales bacterium; assembly: GCA_038220135.1. Lineage (GTDB taxonomy): Bacteria > Acidobacteriota > Terriglobia > Bryobacterales > Bryobacteraceae > JANXSF01. The sequence goes on from JBBRJC010000348.1 coordinate 4,596, forward strand.
CAAACCACACCCCCCGGGCAGATCGTCAAATTCCGTACCAACATGGGCGATATCAACGTCCAGTTGCTGCCCGAAAGTGCCCCCAAGACAGTTGCCAACTTCATGAACTATGTGAATAAAGGGGCATACAATAATTCAGTAATTCACCGCCTTGCATATGGATTCATCATTCAGGGTGGTGGCTACGCTTTGGTCAATAATGCGCTAACGGCAATCCCGCAAGACGCAACGGTTAAAAACGAATACAGCGTTTCCAATTTGCGCGGCACCCTTGCATTGGCAAAGTTGGGAACCGACGCCAATAGCGGAACCAATCAATGGTTCTTCAATCTTTCCGATGCAAATTCGAGAACTCTGAATAACCAGAACGAAGGCTTTACGGTTTTCGGGCGGATCACCAGCACATTGGGGTTGGATGTAATGGACCGAATTGCGAATTTGAATATTTTCGG
>JBBRJC010000349.1:0-5041 GCA_038220135.1 Bryobacterales bacterium
AGCGGCGGGCAAGATGGCGATGAGCCGATTGCAGATTGCGCGCGGCGTGAACTGGCTGAAGAAGCCGGCCTGCATGGTGGAGAGCTGATTGCATTGGGGGTGATGGAAAGCATCACCAGCATTGTGAAAGCGCCGGTTCATCTGTACCTTGCTCTCAATGTGGAACAGGGTGCGGCTAGTCCGTCCAGCGATGAATTTCTGGAAGTAGTGCGCATGCCTTTTAGTGAGGCTTATGCGATGGCTGTGGATGGGAGGCTGCAACACGCAGCGACAGTGATTACGATCCTTAAAGCGGCGATACTGCTGAAGATGATATAAACATATGCCATGAATATTGAAGATGTGATCTCGCAACTGGGCGAGGTTATTGCCTGGGCCAGAGCCAATAATAGTCCTGTGGGCTACTTCCCTGCCCTTTATCGGGGTGTGACGATCCGTGTGAGCGAGGGCATTGGCAATGGCGATTTTATAGGTGGCCCGCGCATGGGGGAGTTGGACGCTGTTTTTGCGGCGCGCTACCTGAGTGCGTTTGCGGGGTGGCGCACGGGGAAACCGATATCGAAGAGCTGGAAAAAGGCGTTTGACGAAGGGGCAAACCCATCGCTGCTGATCTCGCAACATTTGCTGGCGGGCATCAATGCGCACATTAATCTGGACCTTGGAATTGCGGCGGCGATGATTGCACCGGGCGAGGCAATCAACGCGCTGGAGGGCGACTTTAGTTTCATCAATCAGATTTTGAGCAGTATGGTGGATGGCGTGGAGAATGATTTGTCGAAAGTATCGCCATGGATGGGGCTGTTGGATTTTTTCGGAGGCAAGGGCGATGAGGAGATTGTTAATTTCTCGATCGGCAAAGCGCGGAAATGGGCGTGGACTTTTGCACAACGTATGGCGGCGCTGGATGCAGAAGGACAAGCGGAATTGATTGCGCAAGTGGATGAGGAGACGGAGCAGCTTTGCCATTTGGTGGTTAATCCACCGGGGCTGTTGCTGAGCACTGCTCTGTTTGTGGTGAGGCAGCGCGAAGAGGGGAGCGTGGCGCGAATTATTGATGTGTTGAACGGAGTGCGATAAATCAGCTTACTGCGGGTAGGCGTTGGTGGCTTTCACTTCGGTGGATTGTTTGAGATGGCGCATGGTGTGGCGGCGTATGCAAAGAGGTTCGGGGACGGGGGTACTTGCGGAGATCCGGAGATGCCCCCCCCCCGTCCCCGATCTTTACTGCGGATAGCCTGAGGTGGCTTTTACTTCGGCGATCTGTTTTAGATGGCGCTGGGTGTGCCAGGGGATGTAGAGATACCACTGCTGGGCGTTCAGGGTATTGAAAATTGGAAAGGGATGTTCCGCAGTGTGTTCCTTCCATGCGACTTCCGTTTCTGCAATAAATTTGTCCGTGATAGCGCGGCCTTTTTCGAAAATTGCCAACACTTCGGCTTTCGTTAGATTGCCCTTTGGCTCAATTTCCAGCGGTGATTTTGCTTTGCCCAAGCGATTTGGCATCACGCTTGAAAGAAGCTGCAATTTGCTCTTCGTTTTTTCTTCCCAGGCCGCATTGGCGGGACTGTTGACCGCTTCGGTTACCTTGGCGAATAGCAGAGCTTCTGCCAGTGCGATGTGCTCGGCGCATTCGCCAACTGACCAACGTTCTGCGGTGGGCTTCCACTTCCACTGTGCTTCGGTTACGTCTTTCAAAGCATCGAAATAAGATTGCTGTGACGAGGCCATCAGTTGGATTGCCTGGTCGCGATCCTGCTTGGTAATTGAAGCATCGGCGGCGATGAGCGCGGCGGCTGATAGCACGCCGAAGATGAATGGTCGAAGTATCATTGTGTGACCTCTGTAATTAAGCCGTCAATTTCCTGAATGCGAAGGAGTAGTTTTTTGCGGCCTTCGATGGCCTTGAGCGAAGCATCAAAGGAGGCTGCGATCATGCGGTCGATGGTCTTGCCTCCTTGCAATGCTTCGCGGCTGATGAACGACTGATTGAACTTTTGCCCCAACGCTGGATAGGCTGCAAAAATCTGTTCCGTATCCATTTCCGCAGCAATCGTACCTTTGAGTTGCTCCCCTTCGGCGGTGGTCAATAGCACTTCCACGTTTTTCACACGATAGAGAACTTCTGCAGGATTGGTTACCCGGAAATCGAGGACAACGATGGTTCGGTTTGGATCAACCTCTTGCACTCGCACTTTGTCGATCTTGGCATCGAGCACCAAATGCACCTTCTTGTTCGATTGCATGAACAGCATCAGGCCGATGCTGAGCACCGCAAGTGCGCCGAGGGTTAGTGCGAGAACCTGTTTTGACATGGGCTATGAGGTGCTCTTTCGATCTTCACATATGCGCAGAATCTCTTTCATGGATTCATGCGATGCTTCAACGAGGCGTTCAAAAATGTGGCATTCCAAACCCACCTGGCCCTGATAGCCATCCTTTTCAAGAGCGGTGAAGATGTCGGCCCAATCAAGCTTTTCCGGTGTGGCCAGAATGCTTTTGCCCTTGATCTGGACATTTTGAATGCGCTTTTTAGGCAGAAGCGAATAGCCGAAGGGGAACTGCTCTTCCTTCAGGTGGAACGCGTTTAGTGGATCCCAATTGAGATTGAAGGCTTTGGCATTGGGGATCAGTTTCATCATCGCGGCCAGTTCCGCACAGGTACCCACATTGCAGGCTCCTTCATTTTCCAGGAGCAACTGTACACCCTGCTTTTCCGCCACTTTTACCATCGGCTCGATCACTTCAGCAATTTTCGGAAGCAGTGCCATGGGATCGGCGACACGCATGAAGGCGAAAATGCGAATCTTGTTGACACCCAAAATGTGTGCGGCAAGTATCGCTTTATCGAGTTCCTTGATTCTGTTATCGAACTGGCGTTGCTCACTTGCTTCGCGCTTGGCTTTTGCCTCAGGAGTTTCCGGGCGGCGCTTGGCCTGTTCAGTACCAGGCATTGTGAACTTCAACATGCCGCTATTCAGGAACGATACGCGCAGTCCAGCTTCCTTGAAATCGGCTGCAGCTTGTTTGAGTTCGGCTTCGGTTAATTGAATATAGTGACGCTTTTCGCCGGGGACGTTACGTAATTCAACCCACTGCAAACCGTACTGTTTTGCGAAAGCGATTGCCTCGGCCGGGGACTTGGCATTTTCATCGGTGATGGTTGAGATTCGATCACGACCGATGTGATTCTTCCTGGCCCAGAGCGGCGTTGTTGACAGAGCGGCAGATGCGAGCAGAGCACGTCTTGAAATATTGTTCATGTTTTTGTTTCCAACTAACCTTCGCATCTGGGCAGCGTATCACATCCGCTGCCCGATATTAATCGCCAAGCAGGCGGCCATAGGGCGCCATTGAGGGAACGTTGTCGAGCACCGCTTTCACGGCTGCAGTGATAGGCACAGCGAGGAGCAATCCAATGCCACCCCAGATGGTTCCCCAAAACATCAAAGAGACAGTAACGGCAATCGGGTTAAGGTGAACGCGCGCGCCGACGAGTTTCGGGTACATCAAATTTAATGCCAACAGGTGTAGGAAGGCTACCGTGGTACCAATGACGAGATAGGCGGTGAGATTATTGAACACCGTAAGCGCAGCCAGCACCGGAGGAATGAGGGCGAGCGGTAAGCCGATGTACGGCGCGAGGCTTAGGAAGCCGCTGAGCGGGCCGACCAGAGGCCAATAGGGAATCTTCGCTATCCAGAAAAACAACGAACTGGCGATGGCCAGAAGCACACCCAGGATGAAGTTACCAACGACATAGGCGCGAGCCACGTGGGCGATATCTTCCATTGCCCGCAGAGCCAAGTCGCGGGATTCGCCGCGGAACAGACGGACCAAATTCTTGAGGAAGTGATCGCGCCAACTGAGCATGAAATAGACAAGGAATGGCACGAACGATCCCATCAGCAGGATTGTGTAGAACTCCTGAAAGTGACCGTACAAGTATTCGACAACGGGTGAGCGTTCTGCCTTGATGCGCACTTCCTGAACCGGGGGCGGTCCGGTTGGGATTTGCACGGCACCGCGTTTGCGCGATGCTGCGGTTTGTGGAGGGACGGTGCCGCGTTGATCCTGTTCGCGAATGCGCTTTGGAACCACCACCTGATACACAGACTTTTCAGCCGACTCCACTTCCATCAACACTTTGTCGGAAAGTTCATTGATGCGCTGGGTGTAGGCAGGAAGCTCTTCCATCAACACGGAGACTTGCATGTAAGCACCGAACAGCGATAAGTAAATGCCCAGGAGCGCGAGGCTACACACCAGAAAGCTGGCTAGACCACGCGGGATTTTCATGCGGCCGAACAGGGCGACGAGTGGATCGAGGATGAACGCGCTGAGAATGGAGATCAACAGGGTGACGATGAGAACACGTCCGAAATAGAGCAGCGCGATCAAGCAGGCGAGCGAGATCAGGAAGGATGGTGAGATCCTTACCCGGACGTTCGTGATTGTGGAGTTGTCTAGAGTCTGCACCTCGCCCCCGAGCGCCAGTACTTCCAATTTAACATGGCTCACCTATCTGGGCTTGAGATCTTGTCTTGAGAGGGCTGCTATATCTGGGGCAACGCATCTGCGGGATGCGATTTTGAAGCGCGCAAGGATGGAAAGTAAGCGGCGGTGAGGGGCACAGCGGCAAGCAATCCGCAAACTGCTACTGACTGATTGCGGAAGTTCCTGGATACCCGACTCCCTCGCGGTCGCGCATCGGTAACACGCGGTTCCCTTAGATTTTGTTTTAACAATGTCGATGGCGTTATTTGAGCCTGAATACACGGGCGGCGTTGTTGAAGAGAATTTTGCGTTCGGCCTGTTTATCGTTGAGCAGACGCTTCACCGTTGCGAGTTGTTGACTGCCTGAACACTTATCGCCTTCGCCAAATTTGTCGCTGCAATCGGAACCGTAGAGCAGTTTATCCTGATGGCGTTTGAGAAACTCGCGGGCATGATCTTCGTCGCGGGTTAATGCGTTTAGACCGCTGCCTGCGGATAGATCGCCGTACATATTGGGATAATCGCGCAGGTAACGGTCGCTGATTCC
>JBBRJC010000350.1:0-5032 GCA_038220135.1 Bryobacterales bacterium
ACGCTTGCGCTCTAACCCCCCGCTGATGTCCGCCCCAGGTTTTTGCTTGAGGACTGGCGGTAGACTAGTAGCGTCAGGTGATCTTATGCGAGTTTTAGTAACAGGTGGTGCAGGCTGTATCGGCTCTTGGTGTGTGAAGGCTTTGGTGAGCCAGGCCATCGACGTAGTTGTTTATGATAAACATCCAAGCCCCAAGAATCTTGCGCACATTGCCCCTGCTGGTGAAGTTGCGAAAGTGCACTATCTTGCTGGCCAAATCGAAGATACAGCCCGTGTAAAAGCGCTGGTGAAGGATGAGGGCATTACTCACATTCTGCATCTGGCGGCGGTGCTGATTCCCTATAGCCAGGCCAATCCCGTGAACGCAGGGCTGATTGATGTGATCGGTACCCTTAACGTGTTTGAGGCTGCGCGCGATGCCGGCCGGCCGGTGCGCGTGGTGTATGCTTCCTCATCCTCAGTTATGGGACCCGATGACGCCTATGACAGTGACCCGGAAGACGACGATGATCACGCTCATCCGGGCACCCACTATGGTGTTTTCAAGATGGCGAACGAAGGCAATGCGCGGGTTTTTTATGCGGCTAATGGCATTTCCAGCGTTGGGCTGCGGCCGTGGATTGTGTATGGTGTTGGCCGCGATGTGGGGCTTACTGCCGGCCCAACTCTGGCCATGAAGGCTGTCGTAAAAGGCGAGCCCTATCGCATCGGTATTACTGGTTACATGGACTTTCAATACGTTGCTGACGTGGCGGAAATCTTCAATCGTTGTTTGCTTGAAACCTTTACCGGTGCCCATGTTTATAACCTTGCCGGTGATATTGTTCGCATCGATGATTTTATTAAGAAGCTGGCTTCTCTGCGGCCCGGTGCGGAAAAACTGATCACCTGCGCCGGGAGCAAGGTTCCTATTGCTTATCAGATGGATGCGGCGGCACTGGCGAAAATGTTTCCGGGTTTGAAGCGAACGCCGCTTGAAGAGGGAATGCGTGAGACTTTGGAAATCTACGAACGTCTGAAAGGTGAAGGCCAACTCAACTGATTAAATTTTTGCTGATTAAACTCTTGCTGGCGATTGCTGCCTTAGCCTTGATTTGGATCTATGGCAGTCCGCATGTCGCTTCGCTTATGGATCGATTTTACACTGTGCAGATGGCGACGCTTCCGCTCGGACGGTTGGAATTGCAGCGAGGCCGATTTATTGTTGGGACGCGCAATTGGGCGATGCCGCAAGCTGTGCAGTTGGTCCGTGATAAGCAAAACAGGTTGACGCTGTCCGCTGATGGCCGCACCTTTACGTTGGGGCCTGTTACCCGTTGCAGCGCGGACCCGGTAAATCCGTTTTATGAATTTGTTGCTGATCCTGGCGATCAGGTTACGTTCCTGAAGAGCCACAGCTTACTATCGTGGCCGACACCTTACTACAACATCGTCTTTAATGTTCCGCAGGGCACTTGGCGACGCAACACCTATCACACAATAGTTTGGAAGAAGTCCAGTGGGGCGAGTTTGCAGATAACATGGCCTGACGCGCAAGCCTTTTATACTGCAGTGGGTTGGACTGAGTGTTACTTGCAAATTGAACCACGGATCAAGATCAATCAGTGATTAAACTACTGCTGGCAATTCTAACCATCGCGCTGATTTGGCTTTATGGCAGTCCTCATATCGCTTCGCTGATGGATCGCTTTTACACCGTGCCGGTTGCGGTGCTTCCGCTTGAGCGGTTGGAATTGCAACGAGGCAAATTTATTGTTGGGCCGCGTAGTTGGGCGATGCCGGAATCAGTGCAATTTGCGCTGGATTCACAAAATCAGCTGAAGATTACAAGCGCTGGTGGCACCTTCACATTTGGACCGGTTACCCGCTGCAGCACTGACGCGGTGGACCCCTTCTATGAATTTCTGCCGGGTGTGGGGGATCAGGTTAGTTTCGTCAAAAGCCACAGCGTTTTGTCCTGGCCAACACCGTACTTCAGCGTCATGAATGTTGCCCGGGCGACTTGGGGACGCCACTCTTACTTCACGCTACTCTGGCGGAAGCCCACAGGAGCAAGCATTAAACTGATCTGGCCCGACGAACAGGGCTATTATGCAACGGTTGGGTGGACGGATGGAAACATGTACCTTCCACCCCAAATCAAAATTAATTAAAGCCCCAGAAGCGCTGCCGGATTGGTCTTGGCCATGCGGCTAATATCCGCAGCGCTGATCCCTTCGCGCTCCAGCAGGCGGAACAGTTCCATCCAGCCTTCGGTATGGATTGGATTTTTGGCTTGCCCTAAATCGCTGGACAAAATTGCCCGTTCCGGGCCCACGCTGCGCAGTGCTGCGGCAAATTCTTTGGGCGTCATATTCGTCTGCGTTCCCAGCACGGCGTTCGATACAAACTCCAAATACGCCCCTTGTCCTGCGGCCCATTTCATCTGCTCCACACTCATCAGCACTGGTGCAATGATTGGGTGTGTCACCACAATTCGTTTCACCCCGCGCTGGCTGGCAGCCTCAATCAACAACCGTACTTCGGCGGGTGTAGAGTGCCCGGTGGCAAGCACTAAGTCATTTTTTGCAATCACGTCCAACACCGCTAAAACTTCCGGAAGCAGCGCTCCATTCTTCGAGACTGAAACAAACGGGCGATTTTCTTTGGAATATTTCACCTGATTTTCAGCGTCGAAAGTAGGCATCCACACAACCTTGCCGCGCCCGCCTTTCATCAGCGTCATACGCTCCACGGCAGTCACGTTAATGCCTCCTACGGGCCTGTTCAGCGCGATGCCGCCAAATATCGAGAGCCCAGGAGCCTGTTGCCCCGCAAGCCATGCCAGGCCCGCCGTAGACTCGTAATGGCTTTTTAAAACCACGCCTCGCATTCCCTTTAATGCCATCAGCCGAGTGAGCGTTAAAGCGTCGATGGAACGGGGTACACTGTCGGGATCGCAATGGGCGTGAATGTCCACCACTCCTTTCAAGTCAATAGTTTGACCCTGTAACGCAATTGACAAAATAGGTAATAAAACCCAGGAAATACGCATGTCATGGACCTCCGCCGCAATGAGCTCAATAAGAAAATTCGATTGGACCCCTTACAGCCTAGCCTTTACTCTGGAGAGGTGGCAACTGTTATGGAACCTCCTACTTCTCAAGTCGCGATTCTTCAGAAAATCAGCAGCATCGTGGCAAGTGAACGGTCGCTTGAAGAGATGTTAGGTGAAATCATTGGATTGACCGTACAAGTAACTGATTGTGATGCGTGTCTGGTCTACCTGTTCGACCGTGACACCAACGAAATTGTTTTGCAGGCGTCCCAGGTTCCGCACGCCTCCGAAATTGGCAATCTTCGCCTCAAAGTGGGCGAAGGTGTAACCGGATGGGTGGCTGAACACCAATCCGTAGTCTCACTATCTTCATTGTCTTTTGACGATGCCAGATTCAAGCGCTTCCCGGTTCTTGTTGAAGATACCTACGAAGCGTTTCTTTCCGTTCCGCTGGTATCCAGTGGTGAACTGATTGGCGTAATCAACGTCCATCACCGCGAAATTCATGAGCATTCCAAGGACGAAATTTCGCTGGTCAGCTTTATGGGTGAGCAGATGGGAACCGCCATCGGCCGAGCCAAACTGGTAGAGGAAAATGCCCGTTTGAGCCGTCTATTGGAAGAGCGCAAAGTAATTGAGCGCGCCAAGGGTATTCTGCAACGGCGGCATAATCTTTCTGAAGAGGAATCTTATCTGCAGCTCCGCAATGAAAGCCGCCGCTTGCGCCGGCCGATGAAAGACCTGGCTGAAGCGATTATCTTCGCTGAGGAACTGAACAAGCGTGCCTCACTGGCAGACCCTTCGCTAAGATAGGGGTTTGCAGCCTTATCAACCATTAGTTGAGAGCGGCCATTGGCTGACGATTCTTTCGAATTTTTGGCCACGGCCGCTCGACACCACTCAATTTCCTCTCCTTGAAACTGTCTATCAGACAGAACCCGATGTGCGTGTGCTTGTTCGAGAGCACCATCCGCCGGGCATTCCCAAAGGCGAAATCATTCTGGTGCATGGCCTGGAAGGGTCGAGCGAAAGCGGCTATATGCGCAGCTTTGCGCACTATGCCTGTACGGCTGGCTGGCGCGTTCACAGGACCAATATTCGCACCTGCGGGCCGACTGAAGATTGGTGCAATACTCTTTATCACGCGGGGCTTACCAGCGATTTGAAATTCATTGTCCGGGAACTGGCGCGCCAAGGGCGTGGGCCGCTCTATATCATTGGCTATTCGCTGGGTGGCAATCAGGTGCTGAAAGCGACTGCTGAATTGAGCGACGAATCGCCAGGCATTATCGCCGGTACGTGCTCGGTCTGTACGCCTATCGATCTGGCTCTTTGTTCCCGTAAGATTGAACACCCTTCCAATTTTATTTACATGAACCGTTTTCTGCGGAGTATGAAGGCGCGTCTGCGGCGGCGCAGCGCGATGTTTCCCGGTGCGTTTTCACTGCATGACTTGGACGAAGTGCGTACCATCTGGCAGATTGACAATCAGGTGACGGCGCGTCACTTTGGTTTTGGCACGGCGGAAAATTACTACAGTACCCAATCGGCAGGCGTGCATATCGACCGTGTGAAAACCCCGACGATGATGGTGGCTGCTGAGGACGATCCTATCGTCCCAATCAATTGTTACGATAATCCGGTGGTTGCGGCGAACCCGAACTTGAAGTTTGTGCCGGTACGCAGAGGTGGCCACGTCAGTTTCCTTTCCCGAACGCGTCCCCGTTTCTGGCTGGATCATTTTCTTTTGGAGTGGCTGGAACAAATAGGGAACAAACGCGGGTAAATTACCGTCTAGCACTGATAGTTCCACCCAGTGTCCATGACAGGTAACGCTACTTTTAGAGAATCTTTCGGTGTCGCAATCGGCTCGCTTCGCGGCAGCAAGTTGCGCAGCTTCCTCACGCTGTTGGGTATTATCCTGGCTACCACCACACTTATTGCGGTAATGAGTGTGATTCGGGGCATGGACGAATATATGGCGAAGAATATGAC
>JBBRJC010000351.1:0-5029 GCA_038220135.1 Bryobacterales bacterium
TTGCGAGATCGAACGGAGCGATTGCACCGGTTTGAAGATAACGAGGCGGTGGAGGCCACGCTGCACAAAATGGTGGAACGGCAACCGGATCCACTTGCGATTTTTATTCCCAAGCAGGCAGGTATGCGAGAGCCACGTTACACGCACTTGGTGGGTGGTCCGGTGGATGTGAATGCAATTGAAGAAGTAATTGTTCGCCGTGCCACGCCAGCAATAGATCACGACCGCGTGGCGCATTTGGAACAGGAAGTGTCCGAGTTGCGCCAACGCGTGGAGAAGTTGGAAGCAGTTATGCAGCAGTTGATGTGACGATCACGCTTTGTGTGCCTGGGATCAATTCAAGCATTTCACTTGAGCCGAAGCCGGCGGCACGGAACATTTCGTCAAATTCCTTGAAGGTGTAGGCATCGCCGCTATCGGTTGAAACCAGCATCGTCAGTGAAAAGCTTGCGGCACCTGGAGGTGAGACGCGGTCGTCATTCGGTACGAATTCGGCTGTTGCCAGGCGGCCTCCTGGTTTCAATGCAGCACGCATTCGTTGGAGTAACATGATGCAAGTTGGTTTGTCGAAATGGTGCAGGAAATTGGGCAGCAGGATTACATCGTAGTCCGAGCCCAAATCGACGTCGAATGCGCTGCCTACGATTTTGTGAAAGCGATCACCGACGCCGAAGCGGGCGGCATTTTCTTCGCCAACTGCGAGCACGCTGGCCCAATCCACCGCGTAAATTTGAGCTTGGGCGTTGGCCTTGGCGAAAGCCAAACCGTACATGCCGTGACTGGCCGCAATATCAAGCACCTTGATGGGACCCATTTCGCTGGCATGCATAGCGGTTGCAATCATGGTTGCCGGCATGAACATCATTGGGGCCATGCCGCGAGCGAAATCGACCCAGCAAGGATGGTCTGGTGCCATGGAACCTTGATCACCTAACGCGGTGGAGCCTTTGCGGACGGCTTCGGTCAATCCGGCGAAGGCGTTCGTAATCATGTCTGAACCTAAGAACACGTCCACAGAACCCATGTAAGCGGGCGAGTGTTTGTTTAAGAACAACATTGCGTCTTCGGCCAATCCATAGGATTCGCCGGTTTTGGTGAGGAATCCCATGATGGTGAGGAAGTCGCAAAGAATGTGGATGCCGCGTTCGGACGCTGCTGTGCGTTTGGCGATTTGCGGGACTTCCGTGTTGCCTTCGGCAATGGCGGTGAACAGTTCAAGGTGAATGCCTGTGCGCAATGCTGCTGTGTGTTGGTAGGCTCCCATGGTGGCAAAAAGACGGGCTGGTATAGGTTGGTTCATCATTTGGTCCTCCACGACATTATACGGTCGCGGTAGCCTAGTGGGATGCATCTGGGGCAACGAACTTTACTCACTATCCTTTTGCCGGTCCTATCTTTCGGACAAGGCGTTGACAAGGTCAAGGAACTGTATACGAAGTACGAATACAGAATTTCCATGCGCGATGGCAAGCGCTTATTCACTTCTGTTTATGTTCCGAAAGACACAGCCGAGCCACGAGGGATTCTGCTGAACCGCACTCCATACAGTGTTGCGCCATACGGTGTTGATAAATACAAAGTGGACGTTGGTCCCAGTATCGTAATGGGCAAAGCCGCAAAGTACATTGTGGTTTACCAAGACGTGCGCGGGCGGAATATGTCGGAAGGCGAGTTCATCAACATGACGCCGCACAAGGCTGTGAAACGCACGCCTCAGGATGTGGATGAGAGCTCCGATACCTATGACACGATCGATTGGCTGGTGAAGAATATTCCAAACAACAATGGCAAGGTGGGGACGTGGGGGATTTCTTATCCGGGCTTTTACACTGCAGCCGGAATGATTGATGCGCATCCGGCACACAAGGCAGCGAGTCCACAAGCACCGATCACGGATTGGTTTACCGGTGATGATTTCCATCGCAACGGCGCACTGTATCTTCCGCATGCGTTTAACTTTCTGGCTGGTTTTGGTAAGCCTCGGCCAGAGCCGATTGTGCCGAAGACGGGCGTGCCTTTTGACCATGCAACACAGGATGGATACAAGTTCTTCCTGAACATGGGTCCGCTGTATAACGCCAACGAAAAATATTACAAGAACGAGATTTCGTTTTGGAACGATATGATGCGACATGGAACCTATGACGAGTTCTGGCAATCGCGGAATTTGCGGCCGCATCTGAAATCGATCAAGCCGGCGGTGATGACGGTTGGCGGGTGGTTTGATGCTGAGAATTTGTATGGCGCGCTGCAGGTTTATCAGAATGTGGAGCGGACAAATCCGCAATCGCAGAATATTTTGGTGATGGGTCCGTGGCGGCATGGCGGCTGGTCTCGCGACGATGGTGAGAAGTTGGGCAATGTCAACTTCAATGCGAAAACTGCGGTGTATTATCGCGAGAAGATCGAAAAAGTGTTTTTCGATTTTAATGTGCTGGGCAAAGGCGAGATGAAGTTACCTGAGGCTTCGGTGTTTGAAACAGGCACCAACGTTTGGCGGCAGTATGATGCCTGGCCGCCGAAAGAGGCGCAACAGAAAGCACTGTATCTGCACGCAGGGGGCAAGCTTTCCTTTGACGCGCCGAAGGATTGTCCGAGCACTTCCGATGAATATACAAGTGACCCAGCCCGGCCAGTTCCGTTTACCAACAATATTGCAATTGGGATGACGGTTGATCATATGACCGACGATCAGCGGTTTGCTTCGACGCGGCCTGACGTTTTGGTTTACCAGACTGAACCGCTGGAGGATGACGTGGTTTTCAGTGGGCCGGTGAAGCCTGAGCTTTTCGTTTCTACTACTGGTACGGATTCTGACTGGATCGTGAAGCTGATTGACGTTTACCCTGATGACTATGAAACTATCCCCACCGACGGCCGCGGGCGCGCCACGCCCGCCAAATTGCCAATGAACGGGTATCAGCAACTGATTCGTGGTGAAGTTTTCAGGGGTAAGTTTCGCAACAACTTTACCACGCCGGAAGCGTTTGAGCCTGGTAAAGTGACCAAGGTTGCTTACGGCATGAACGATATTAACCATGCTTTTCGGCGAGGGCATCGGATTATGGTTCAGATTCAGAGCACCTGGTTTCCGCTGGTGGATCGGAATCCACAGAAGTTTATGGACATCAATTCGGCGAAGGAAAGCGATTTTCAGAAGGCTGTGCAGAAAGTGTATCATGGGTGTAGTGCGGCGAGTAATCTTGCGGTAAAAATTAAGTAAGATGTTGATATGGAAGGAATGGAAGGTGTATAATCGTCCATGAAGTGGTGGATAATCAACCAATATTTGGTGTAAATCACGCTACGTGGCGGCGTAATGTCGTCCGTAGCGTGCTTGCGGCTGTCGCTGATACACCTGTCATTTTCGTGAACGGACCGCGGCAATGTGGCAAGAGCTTCCTTTGCCAGACGTTGGCGGAATATGGGTATCAAACCGATTACCTTACCTTAGACGACCCTACCGTTCTTGAAGCGGCAAGGCGCGATCCTTCGGGGTTTATCCGGTCATTTTCCCGGCCAATTGTGTTGGATGAAATTCAACGGGCTCCAGAGCTGTTTCTTCCGCTGAAGGCGAGTGTGGATCGGGACCGGCGTCCGGGCCGGTTCGTTCTGACAGGTTCGTCAAACATAATGACGCTTCCGCGGGTGGCTGATTCCCTGGCTGGCCGCATGGAGGTTATCCGGCTTTGGCCACTTGCTGAATCTGAGGTGGAGGGCAAGGGTGCTTCTAATTTTGTTGATCGATTGTTCGAGGATGGATTCGGCGATTTTCAAAATTTTACGACGCCTGAATTGACCGATCTGCCAGAAAGAATCACGAAGGGTGGTTACCCTGAGGCTCGCAGTCGAAGGGATTATGGCCGCCGCCGTGCCTGGTTTGGATCCTATCTGGACAGCGTGCTGCATCGCGACGTGCGAGACATTTCAAACATTGAGGGGCTGACGCAAGTGCCCCGGCTGCTTGCGTTTCTTGCAACTCGTGTTGGCACGTTGTTGAATACTGCGGATGTTTCGCGCACCGTGGATGTTCCACAAACTACGTTGAAGCGGTACCTGTGGTTGCTGGAAATGATCTTCCAAATCGAACTTGCTCCGGCGTGGTCTACGAACCTGGGTAAACGGACGGTGAAGGCTCCCAAGCTGTTTCTTACTGACACTGGCATGATCAGCTATTTTTTGGATTTGAATGTGCCACGGTTGCGATCGAGCATAGTGTATGGCGCTGTTGTGGAAAACTTTGTCTATATGGAATTGCGCAAGCTGAGTGGTTGGAGTGAGACGCAACCGAAGGTATTTCACTTTCGCACGGTAACGGGGCAGGAAGTAGATTTTGTGTTGGAGCGGGCTGGGGGAGAATTGGTTGGGGTTGAGGTGAAAGCTGCCTTCACTGTTACCAGTCACGATTTCAAAGGTCTACGGGTGCTTCAACAATTGGTGCCTGATCAATTCAAACGAGGCATCGTATTCTACAGCGGCAACCAGATCCTCACATTTGGCGAGAACCTTTTCGCGGTGCCGATACAGTGCCTTTGGCAGGCTACAAAATAAATATTGAAGACGTGATCAAAACCTCTCAACGTTTGCGCACGTAAGTGTGAAGGAGGAAAAAGACAATGAAAGTTCTTACAAACGTTCGTGCGGGCTTCAACCCACAACCCGACCCCCCGGGCCGCCACGCCAAATAACAATTGCAGGGAAAGGAACGATGGTTAGCTCCTTTCCTGCCTAACCTAATTTAGCTTCAAGCTCTGCCCAGCGTGCATATAACCCGTCTACCTGGATCTGCGAAGCATCCAGTTGTGCGGAATATTTTTGCAACAATTCGGGGTTGCTGATTGACTCCGGCGCAACCAGTGCTAGTTGTACCTTTTCCAATCGTGCTTCGGCTTCATGGATGCGCTTTTCCATGCCGTCGGATTCCCGCTGTTCCAGGTACGTGAGGTTGTTGTTCGGCGCTGCAGGGAGGTGGTGGTCTGGTGGCTTGGCTGGGGGGTGGGGGGCGGGGCGGGTGTGGGGGCGTGGGGGT
>JBBRJC010000352.1:0-5029 GCA_038220135.1 Bryobacterales bacterium
CATAGTCTGAAGCACGTTGCAGAAGAGCGCGCAACGATCCTATATCTACAGGCTTCTCCAGAAACCAAAAACCACTGTAATCCCTTACCGTCTCCACTGCCAATTCCACACTGCCGAACCCGGTCAGAACAATGGTCGGCGGCATGAACACTTCAGTTTTAAGATGCCTCATGAATTGCAGGCCATCCATGCGTGGCATTTTCAGGTCGGTAACAATCACGTTGGGCGTGAAAGATTCCAAAATCCGCAATGCGTCAATACCGTCGCAAGCAGTCTCTACCTGGTGTCCCCATCCAAGAATGGCACTCTCCAGTATCGCGGTCTGATCAAGATCGTCGTCAACGAGAAGAACCCGCATATAGTTGTATTGATAAACTGGAAACCCCATGCCTCATGGGGTTGCTTGTCAGTATACCCCACCGTTACATTGTTGGGGAACTAAAGAAGCTTTGCAATGGAATTGGCCACAACTTCATATCCGTCCAAACTCAGGGGCTTCTCCCATATCGAAGTGGTTGGGAACCGGCTCAGAATCTCTCGCTCCCTGCCCAAACGTGAGGAAAGAATAATAATCGGGCAGGTGGGAAGAAGATTTCGTTGTTCAAGTGCCTGCATCACATCAATGCCAGATAGACACGGTAGACGAAGATCGAGGATGACTAGATCAAATCGCGCGGGGCTCGTCAGAATCTCCAATGTTTCCTCGCCGTCGCGTGCTCGAATGGATTCAAATAACAGTCCTGCTGCTTTCAAGCTGGCCAATAGAATATAGACGTCGTCGTCATTGTCATCGCAAATCAGTATTTGGTGGTTCATTAATGGATTAGATAATTGGTACTTTCCCTCTAAGTATATCTGGAAATCAAAGGCCTCTCAAGTAACAATATATTGTTACTTTTTTTCCAATAGCGGCAATAATGACCTTGGTTGTATCCCGAATCACTCCAACCATACTACACATAAGAAAGGATTTATAATTTGGCCATCCTCGTGCTGAAGCTGACACCCAGAGAGGATCATCTGATGATTGAAAATCAGGTCTATACAGCAGAATTACAAGACACTGCATCTATCGAAAACGAATTGGCGCGAGTACTGTCTTCACAAACATTTCGACGTGCCAGCCGAATGCGAGAGTTATTGGATTTCGCTGTAAAGGGCACGTTTAACGGCGCAAAGCTAACCGAACGCGACGCAGCCCGTGTGGTCTTTGGCAGAGGCGAAGATTTCGACTCTGCCATTGATCCGGAGGTTCGTATTCAATACGGCCGTTTGCGACGAAAGCTCGCCGAATATTACGCCACCGAAGGGAAGGGCTCACACATTCAAATTAGTCTTCCAGCGCGAAAATACGTGCCTGTATTTCTTTCACACCATTCTGAAAACGGCAAAACAGAACCAACCGTAGTTCTCGGAGTGCCCGAACCAGATCTTCATTCTATTGCCGTACTGCCTTTTGCCAATTTGACTGCGGATCCGAATAATGACACTTTTTGCTACGGACTCACCGAAGAGTTAATCACAAGCCTCGCTTCAAAACCCCAAGTAAACGTGGTTGCCAGTTGTTCCGCGTTTCAATTCAAGGATAAAAGTGTAGACGTACGCTCAGCCGGCAAGCTACTGGGCGTGGAAATGATTCTTGAAGGCAGTGTGCGCATGGAAGATACGCAAACACGCGTCACCGTTCGGTTGGCCCGCGTAAACGATGGAATCGCTATTTGGTCCAACTCTTTCAATACCACATTGGAAGGTACATTGAGTACGCAGCAGGCAATGGCCAGCGAAATAATTGAAAGCATGCCCAACGACAGTCATGACGAACAGCAACGGTAAATCCCGGATTAGCCGCCAGAAGTAAATGGCCAGTAACGTGCTAACAGAGTATTTGAGATTATAACAATCCCGGAACCAGGCTTAGTAAAGATCAGGTCCGGTTCACTAAAATCGGAGGAAGTTTCAAACTTATGAATGGCTGGTTAATTATTTTCGCAATGATCTCTGTGGCCGGTGGAATTTGGGGCACTTCAGTCCAAGCTCCATCAGTTGTCTTAACTTCTGTCTTGTTCGGTATCTTATTTTTTCTCGGCGTTTGTGCCAGAGCAGTTCGAGCAGCAGTTTGTTGACTTGGTGCATGTAGAGTTAGGCAATGATCAATAAATCGATAATACATTGCCCGTGGTAGTAGCTGTACCTTCAGGGGAACCTGCAAGATCCCTAGCTTGCACCGAACTGTTACAAAATGACGCGGTATGTCATTTCTTCACGGCTTCGGAAGGTTCCCCGCCTTTTCACTCTCCGCCAAACAAAGCCAATTCTGGCTGTTTATGGGAAGACAAAACAAACCCAAACCTGTCTTAAGCCATTCCAAAGAAACACAATCACTTAACTTCCTCACGTCGATTTGCCCTATTTTCAGGCGTTTGAAAGAATCGATCGGGTAGCGTTCCGAACACTCCTGTTACTTTTAGTTCGCCAAGTTAGTTTGGTAGCGAAAGTGCAAAACCTAACGGAACCGTAAAGTTGTAAACTGACTGGCCGTCGTCTTCACTTCGAAGGACGGGTATTCTTGATCAAAAAGAAAGCAAACGGAAGACCGGCTGCGATGAGAGAGAATCTTAGCCTTGAAGAATTGTCGCAAATCGAAGTGACAACGCCAGCCAGGGAACCGGTAAAAGCGTTTCGTACGCCATCAGCACTTTTTGTAATCACTGAGAATATTCGGCGATCTGGTGCAACCAATTTACCCGCAGCGCTGAGATTGGCACCAGGGGTAGAGGTGGCTCAAATTGATGGCAGTAAATGATCTATCGGGATTCGTGGTTTTGGGAGCCGTCTTAGCCGATCCGTTCTTGTCATTATCGATGGTCGCACCGTTTTCACACCACTCTTTAATGGTACCTATTGGGAAGTGCAAGACACCCCAATGGCCGACATTGAACGAATCGAAGTAGTTCGCGGACCAAGCGGCACCATTTGGGGACCAAATGCGGTCAATGGGGTGGTCAATGTGTCACCAAACATGCGAAAGACCCGGCTGCGCCTGAAGATGTACGCCCGCCTCATCGCGAAACAGTTCCCGAGTCAAAGGATCGAAATCAGCACCACCGAAGCGGATTCGATTGGTGGGCAGTTCCCAATTGCCTGATCCTTAAACTGCAAGACAAATTCCATCGCTTGCTCAATGGTGGAAGGATATGGAACACCGTACGAAGTGCTTCCCTGCTTCAACCAGATTTTTTGAAAAACGAACCCGTGCCCTGCAAGAAAATCCAGCAAGGCCCATTGTTTCTCATCGGCCTTCTTTGGTGGCCGAAACAACTTATCCATACGCCGCGCTTGACCACCACAACCCGGACACTTGCGGTAAATCAGCGCTTCCTCGAAAGGCCTTTTGAAGGTACTGCGGCAAGCAAAACAGGTATGGGGTACAAGGATCATACCCGCGTAAAAACGAGAGGCCAGCTTTGACCGCGTTGCGACCAACGCCCGCTCATTTCCTTGCCGTTTTCGCTAATCTCGCCTTCGTAATGCGCATCAATTGCTTTCATCTGAAAGTGGAACGCCGTACCATCCAGCGATACCTGATCAATGGGCTGGTTCATCGCATCTTGATCCGGACTATCCAACAAACCCACCAAGCCGTCGTTCGATGGGGAGAGCTTCAACACCAGCCTGAATTTCGCAGCCTCAACATCCAACACGCCTTCCCACACCTCTGCCACGCGGAACGCCTCATCCCCGATATCCTGCGCAAAGCAAATACGATGCCCGTCGGGATCAAGAACCTCCAATTCCCGCATATCATAGAACGCGTCGGCTGGCCCTTTGTCGATAGCCACACCAGCCGCTTCCAGTGCACTTTGCTCTGCCGCCACATCGGCCACGGAAATGTACATGTCCCAAACGCCATGCCGCCCGTGCGGAACCACTTGATCAGGAGCTTCACCCAAACTGAGCATCAAATCAAATCCATCGCGATTCATCATCGCAAAGCATGGCGGCTCACCCTTGATATTGGCATCAATGAAGCCCAGCTTCTGACAATAGAAATCGACGGAGCGCTGAATATCAGACACCATCAGCAGCGGCGTAACGGAGCGGACACGAGGACGGCGGTTCAAAATTTGGTCACCTCAGTAAAGTTGAATCCGTGAGCTTTCATCGCCGGCACCACCATATCATAAGTTTCTTCGCCTGTCGTTC
This sequence comes from Bryobacterales bacterium, assembly GCA_038220135.1. Lineage (GTDB taxonomy): Bacteria > Acidobacteriota > Terriglobia > Bryobacterales > Bryobacteraceae > JANXSF01. The sequence continues at coordinate 4,204 of JBBRJC010000352.1, forward strand.
GCAGCGCCCGGCCCAGCAATTCCACATTATTCAGCAGTTCCAACACACTTTGGTTGAACCGGAAATTGCGGACACCACCCACCACCTCGCCTCGCTCAATCAGAAACGTGCCGTCTCGCGTCATGCCCGTCATTAGCTTTTCAAACGGATCTACTTCCCGGATATACCAAAGACGAGTTACCAAAATCCCACGCTGGGTGGAACGGATCATCTGTTCGGTTGTCGCATCACCACCGGCGATTACGATATTCAGCGGCTGCTCACCAACTTCATTCGGCAGCGGAAAACCATGCCCGGTTGGAGTTCCCACACGACGGCAAGAAGCCACTTCGCGCGGCACACCTTGATCAACCAAAAGCAATCGCTGCCTGGGAACCCCTTCGCCATCGAACGGCGCTCCAGCTTGAAACGGGTGGCGGCAATCATCGGTGATCGTGATATTGCGTCCGAAAAGTTGCGTGCCAATGCGCCCTGCAAGAAAACTACGTCCTTCTGCCAATGCGGTTCGAGAGAAATCGCCGAAGATCTGACCAACCAGATCCAAAACCGCGGCAGGTTCCAAAATCACCGTATAACGCCCCGGTGCATTCTCGCGCGGTTGCGCCGTATCACGGGCCTTTTGCATCGCCTGCCGTGCCATATCTACACCATCCCTCGTCCCGATATCCGCATTGGACGCCTTCGCCCAACCAGAACTATCGGCTGCCATTGCAGTCACCGAAAAGCGTGCCAGGGTTTCAGAATACTCCAGTTGAACTCCGCGGGAATTCAGCAACCATTCATGCGACTGATCGGCTGACAAGATTCCAGCAGCAGTTTGCCCTGC
>JBBRJC010000353.1:0-4991 GCA_038220135.1 Bryobacterales bacterium
AGCACGCACCATTTTCGGATTCCACCAGGCCGGTGCCAGTTCCGCTCCTTCAACACAAAATTACTTCTTCGACTTCTTCATCATGCGCGGCCTCAGCAACCACGCCAAGGTCTATGATTCACGTTTCAATTTGTGGGGCAACATTCGCATCGGCAGTTCACCACAACAAGTCGACGCCTCGGTCGGCCAGTTTGTCGCCACCTTCGCCGAAAAGTCCGCAGCTCTTCCGATAAACCAACTCGCGCAAAGTGGCGAATTCCTCACCGGCCTCGGACTGAACATGAAAAAATTCCAACAGGACAATCGTATCCGCATGCTTGAGGCAGTTGCGTTTTGGGGAGGCAACGGCAGCTTCACCGAACCGGCATCACGCGCCAGAATATTCAAGGTCCCAGCCACCACTTCAACCCAGCGCCCGGACTTCGACGCACGCTTCAAGAACTTCCCGTCCAATGCAAATTACGTAGGCTTGGTCCCTCCAGATCGCGAAAGATTTTATCGCCAATACGGCGGCGGCATTCGCCTCACCAGTTTTGAAATCGACAAGCCCTACGCCCCACCCGGCTCCTACTTGTTCACCCTCGGTCAAGACCAGTTGATCACCGAAGGTGGCTACAAAGGCGCAGTTGCCAAACTCGACGTGTTCTATCCACTGCCCATCGGAAAGGATGACGGCCGGTTCAAATTCCTCTTCCTTTTCGGCACCGTCAACATGCGCATCAGCAAGCCCACAAACGGCACACCTTTGGCACTGGCACCGGCGGAAGCAACCGTAAATATTTACGATCCCAACGTCCGCGTCTTCTCCGCTCCCAGCGCCCGCGACACTTATCGCATTGGCGTCGGCGTAGATTTCGTGAATTTGCTCAATTCCTGGCGAGGGTCAATGAAGGCCAAGGCGCCCATAACCACAACACCATAGCGGACACCGCCAGCAAAGCCGCAGCCAAGACCCGTAAGCCGATAGAGATTGGTATGATCCCTTCGAGTGGTGCTATCCTGGAAGCACCACTCAATGGACCAACGTACCCTAAGCCATCTGCGCGCTCTCGAAGCAGAAAGCATTCACATCCTACGTGAAGTAGCCGCAGAATTTCAAAAGCCGGTGATGCTTTATTCCATCGGCAAAGACAGTTCGGTAATGGTGCGCCTTGCCCAAAAGGCTTTCCACCCCGGCCCCATTCCCTTCCCTCTTCTGCACATAGACACCACTTACAAATTTAAGGAAATGATCGCCTTTCGAGACGACTTCGTAAAGTCGATCGGTGCGGAATTGATCGTCCACACCAATACCGAAGCGATTGAAGCCGGTGCCAACCCCTTCGCATTAGGCACACAGCGCTGTTGCGCCTTACTAAAAACCAAAGCCCTGCTCGATGCCCTCAAGGCCGGCGGCTACGATGCAGCCTTTGGTGGCGCACGCCGGGATGAAGAAAAAAGCCGCGCGAAAGAACGTATCTATTCTTTCCGCGATGAATTCGGCCAATGGGATCCCAAAAGCCAGCGCCCGGAATTGTGGAACATCTACAATGCTCGCGTGGAAAAAGGCGAATCCATTCGAGTCTTTCCTCTTTCCAACTGGACCGAAGCCGACGTCTGGACCTACATCCAAATAGAGAAAATCCCCATCGTGCCGCTCTACTATGCGAAAGAGCGAGAAATGGTGGTCCGCCACGGCCAACTGATTCCCGTTGAAAACAACATGGAATTGAGCGCCGATGAAAAGCCGCAAATGGTGATGAGCCGCATGCGCTCTTTGGGCTGCACCTTCTGCACCGGAGCCATCCGCTCTCAAGCCACCACACTAACCCAAATCGTTACTGAGTTGACCGAATTCCGCCGCTCAGAACGCGAAAACCGCATCATCGATCACGACACCGAAGGTTCTATGGAAATGAAGAAGCGCGAGGGATATTTCTAATGATTGAAGAGTCAAAGGAACTGCTCCGCTTCTCAACCGCCGGCAGTGTGGACGATGGCAAATCAACTCTAATCGGCCGCCTCCTGCTGGAAACCAACGCCGTTTATGAAGATCAGTTGGCAGCGGTGCGCAAGTCTGGCATCAACCGCTCCACCGGCCCCATCGATCTATCCCTGCTCACAGACGGACTGCGTGCAGAACGCGAACAAGGCATCACCATCGATGTAGCCTACCGCTACTTCCAAACGCCACGCCGCAAATTCATCATCGCCGACACACCTGGTCATGAACAGTACACGCGAAATATGGCCACTGGCGCCTCCAATGCCGACCTTGCCATTGTCCTGATTGATGCCCGCAAAGGCGTGCTGCCGCAATCCAAACGCCACGCATTTATCGCCTCTTTATTGGGCATCCCGCATGTTGTAGTAGCCATCAATAAGATGGATCTGGTAGATTTTCGCAAGAGCGTATTCGAACGCATCATGAGCGAATTCCGCGCCTTTGCTGCCGAGCTGAAAATTCCTTTTGTAGAGTTCATTCCCGTAAGCGCTTTGGATGGCGACAACATCGTCACCAAGAGTGCCCGAACCCCCTGGTTTGAAGGCCGTCCGCTTCTGGAATATCTGGAAACGGTATCGGTGGATGCAGGCCGCAACTTCACCGATCTGCGCTTTCCCGTGCAATACGTAATTCGCCCGAACCTCGATTTTCGCGGCTTTGCCGGTGAATTGTCCTCCGGCGTTTTAAAGCCCGGCGATACGGTAATGGCATTGCCCAGTGGCCGCACCTCAAAAGTAAAATCGCTCCCCAGTTTCGACGGACCTCTAACCGAGGCCTTTGCACCCATGTCAGTAACGGTGGAACTGGAAGACGAAATTGACCTGAGCCGTGGCGACATGCTGGTGGACCCACGTTGCATGCCCCACGTTTCCCGCCGCCTTGAAGCGCACGTGGTTTGGATGCAGGAAACCCCGCTCGAAGCAGGTAAACCCTATCTGCTGAAACACACCACGCAAACCGTAGCCGCGCAGGTGACCGAAATCCGCCATCGCGTGGACATAAACACGCTGGCAAAGCAGCATACAGAACAGCTTGGGCTGAACGAAATCGGTCTCGTACAAATTGAAGCCAAACGCCCGCTGTTCTACGATATTTACCGCAGCAACCGCTCCACCGGCGGCTTCATTCTGATCGATCCGGAAACCAACGCCACAGCAGGCGCGGGCATGATCACTGAAGCGGCCTGGGCTGGTGGCGACAGGCGCAAGCAAAGCGGATTGCAGTTAGGCGAAGGCGTCCTCACCCCTGCAGAACGCTACAAACGCAATGGCCATTATCCCGTGACAATTTGGTTGACCGCACGCAAGGAACTGGCGTATCTGTTGGAGCGCCGCTTGTTCGATCGCGGCTGTCAGGTGCACGTTCTGGCCGATGATCACGAATCGAACCTGTTGCCGGAACTGGCGAGCGTCTTGAACCACGCCGGCGTAATCGCTATCTGTTCGATATCTTCAGCTGACTCAGCGGAGCTGGAACGGGCGTCACACACACTGGACCGTTTTGTAGCCATCGATCCATCAGAAGTTTCCACAAACGACGACAAAGCGGCCAATGTAATCTTGAGCCGTCTGGAACAGCAGGGCTTCCTACCCAGCGAAATATCTTTCGCCTCAGGAGAAGGCATCTAGGCACGAGCCAATACCGAGCCGCCATGCGTAAGCATGCGGTAATAGGCAGCGATCTGGGACGGGGGTGTCATTACCGGAACTCCGCAAACGGCATTTCCGCATCGCTAAGTCTTTGAAAAAGTAAGTCACTGTAAACACCGACCGCAAGGGAGCGATGTGTTGTCCTGTAAGCGGCACAAGCAAATACCGAGCCGCCATGCGTAAGCATGCGGTAATAAACGCACATTGGCCCGCACATTGGCATTCATTGTGCCCCTACCAAGCTAAAATAGAAGATTGGCAATTCGCTACATCTCCGTCGCCGCTCTGGTAATTCTGCTCAGGCTGTTATTCGTAAATCAAGCAATCCAAGGCGACGAAATCTATTACCTGGCAGGTGCCCAACACGCCCAAATAGAGCCCCTGCATCCCAACAATACCGAGTACGCATTTCTCGGCAAAATGGTCGAAATGCGCGGCCATCCGCACCCGCCGTTCAACGCCTCATACCTCGGTCTGCTGTTGTGGCTATTCGGCGATATCCGCGAAATCCCCTTCCACCTCGCCTACATCCCATTCTCCTTGATGGCAGCCCTAAGTTGCCTTGCTCTTGCAAGCAGGTGGACCACCCGCCCCCTGGTGGCAACGCTTCTGTTCATTGCAACACCGGCATTTGTAATCAATGGCGGCTCGCTCGAATCCGATTTGCCTCTATTGGCATTCTGGATGGTAGCCATCGCAACTTTTGTATCAGCCGTCGAATCCCGTTCCTTCAGCAAACTCACTCTCAGCGCAGTTGCCATGTTCTTCACTGCCATGACCGGCTATCAGGCGGCCTTGTTTCTTCCTGTACTCGGATGGCTGCTCTGGACTCGCCGCGAATCATGGAAACCTGCCTGGGGCACGCTGCTTCTGGCCCCAATCACAATCGTGTTGTGGCAATCGTTTGAAAAACGCCCCGGTGGAGAAGTCCCCCTTGCCCTGCTCTTTGAAAACTTCACAAAATATGGACTGCAAACACTTAGCAATAAGCTGTTGAACGCCGTGGCTCTAACTGTTCACTTGGGCGCAAGCGTTTCCAGCTTCACTTTCGGATTCGTGATTTCCCGATTCGTCTTTCCGCTTCTGGCAGGTCTGGCAATTCTCAGCTATGCCGTGTGGAAGTTGCGAAGCAAAGATAAGCAGGAACAATTCCTGGCTGGTTGGATTCTACTATTCTTCACAGCATCGCTAATCCTTTTCTTCGCCGGCTCGGCTCGCTACCTAATGCCACTTGCCGCACCAGTCGCCATCTTGATCAGCCGCCTTCCCTTCCCGGGACTCTGGCATTTCGCGGCTGTGGCCAATTTAGGCGTCAGCATAGCCCTCGCATTCGCAAATTATCAACATTGGGACGGCTA